>JANLUW010000166.1:0-10415 GCA_031363645.1 Rhizobacter sp.
GCTCGCTCGACAAAGACTTCGACCTCGCCGCGCTGCCCGCCAAAGACGGGCTCGATTGGGTCAGCGCCACACCGAGGGCCAAAGACGGCGCGTTCAAGGCACTGCGCATCGGCTTTCGCAGCTCGGCACTCGCCGCGATCGAAATCGTCGACGCGTTTGACCAGCGCTCGCTGCTGCAATTCAGCCAGTTCGCCGCAGGCGTGACTTTTGCCGCCGACACCTTCACATTCATACCGCCCGCTGGCGCCGATGTAATCGAGCAATGAAGGTCACGATCGTCGGTACTGGTCATGTCGGTCTCATGGCCGGCGGGGCCAGACCGGCATGGACAACGAAGTCGTCTGTTTCGATGTGAATGCGGCCAAGATTGCGCTTCTCGAAATCGGCGGTATTCCGATCCACGCGCTTGGCCTGAACAAGATCGTCCAGCGCAACGCGTTGGCCGGTCGCCCGCGCTTCACGACCAACACGGCGAGCGCGGTCACGCACGGCACCTTGCAGCGTGGCTGGTGACCAGCGCCGCAAAGGCGCTCCATGGAGCCGACGCGCTGCTGATCGTGACCGATTGGAAAGAGTTCCGCACACCCGATCTCGACGCGATGCGCGAAGCACTGATGCACCGCGTCGTGTTCGACGGCTGCAACCTCGACGAGCTCGCAACCATGTGTCGCGCCGGCATCGAGCACCACGCGATCGGCAGGCCGACACGCTGAGGGGCGCAGGCGCCGATCGCGCGTCGACCTAGCCGCGCGCTCGAATGCTCGCGTCGTTTCGCAGCCGCGCTTCTTGCACCGCCAACGCGCCGCTGCGGCCTGGAACCTCGCCGTGCAGCACGCGGCACTTCGGCAGCGACGCCGTGTCGACCAGCGCCGGCAGTTGGCCGAGGCTCGCGAAGCAGTGGCCCTGCGCGCGCCAGCCGTTCAGCAGGCGCTCGAACGAAGGCAGCAGTCTTTGCCCTTCGAGTTCGGCATGCAGCGTGTAAACCCGGATCGGTGCGTTGTCGTTCTCGGTCAGTGCGAGCACGGCGCGGTCGACGTTGTTCGCGTCGCAGCCGTTCAGGCCGAGCAGCTCGTCGAGGGTCGGCAGCGTGGTCGGGAACTGGATCGGGCCGAGTACCGCGCCCGCCGCGTCGACCGGCACGAACGGCTCGCTGCCGCGCGTGTCCGATGCGACGGTGTAGCCGAGTTCGCCTTCGATCCGCAAGGCGTGATCGTTCATCTGCCAGCCTGCCGCGCCGTGCACGCGCGGTGCGTGGCCGAAGATTTCTGCGTAGCGGTCGGTCGCGCGTTTCATTTCGATGCGGGTCCAGTCGGCCGACGCGTCGGCCACGCGATCCTGCCAGCGCACATGGTCCCAGGTGTGCACGCCAGTCTCGAAGCCGGCCTGCGCGACCGAGCGCATCAAAGCGGCCTCGCGCCGGCCGATGTCCGGCCCCGGCAGCAGCGTGCCGTAGAGCAGCGTGCGCACGCCGTAGTGCTCGACGACCGAGGTGCGCGCCACCTTGCCGAAAAAGCCGGGTCGCAGTGCCCGCCGGATCGCGCGGCCGGTGTGGTCGGGTCCGAGGCTGAACAAAAAGCTCGCGGGCGCGCCGACGCGTTCGAGCAGCCGTGCGAGCGCAGGTACGCCCTCGCGCGTGCCGCGCCAGGTGTCGACATCGATCTTCAGGCAGAGGTAGGCCACAGAGTCGCTTCGTTCGGTCGGTGTGCGTGAAGCTCAATCGTTGAGGTGGCGCGCGTCGTCGAGTTGATCCCGGTAGTGGTCGAAGAGCCGGCCGAGCGCCTGCTGCATCGTGACCCGGGGCGCCCAGTCCAGGTCGTGCTTCGTGTTGTCGATTTTCGGCACGCGGTGCTCCACGTCCTGGTAGCCGGCGCCGTAGTACGCGCTCGACGAGGTGTCGATCAGGCGAACCAGCGCCGCGCGTTCGCGGTATTCGGGCCGCGACACCGCTTCGGCCAGCATCATCTCGGCGAGTTCGCGCACCGAGTGGTCGTTGGCGGGGTTGCCGATGTTGTAAATGTTTCCGCGCGCGTTGCCACCCGCGTTGGCGAGGATGCGCATCAACGCGTCGATGCCGTCGTCGACGTCGGTGAAACAGCGGCGCTGCTGCCCGCCGTCGACGAGCTGAATCGGCTCGCCGCGCACGATGTGGCCGAGAAACTGCGTGATGACGCGGCTCGATCCCTCCTTGGCGGTGTGCAGGCTGTCGAGCCCCGGACCGATCCAGTTGAACGGGCGGAACAGCGTGAAGTCGAGCCCCTGCTCCTGGCCGTAGCCGTGGATCACGCGGTCGAGCAACTGCTTCGAACATGCGTAGATCCAGCGCGGCTTGTTGATCGGGCCGTAGACCAGCGGCGAGGCTTCGGGGTCGAACTCGGCGTCGCCGCACATGCCGTAGACCTCGCTCGTGCTCGGGAAGACGACTCGTTTGCCGTACTTGACGCAGTGGCGCACGATCGGCAGGTTGGCCTCGAAGTCGAGCTCGAACACGCGCAGCGGCTCGCGCACATAGGTGGCCGGCGTGGCGATCGCGACGAGCGGCAGCACCACGTCGCATTTGCGAACGTGGTACTCGATCCACTCCTTGTTGATCGTGATGTCGCCTTCGAAGAAGTGGAAGCGCGGATCGTCGAGCCACGGCGCGACCCGTTCGGACTGCATGTCCATGCCGTAGACCTCCCAGTCGGTGGTCGCGAGGATCGAACGCGTCAGGTGGTGGCCGACGAAACCGTTGACGCCGAGGATGAGGACTTTGAGCATGGCAAGGTCGGAACGAGTCCGAAAAATAGGGGAAGGGTGCCGAGCGATCGTGCGGATCAGGCCGCCGTTATTACGGCGGTCAAGGCGGTCAGGGTGGCCGTGCCGAAGCGAGCTTCGAACGCGGCCGCGTCGAGTGGCTCACCCGCGAGGGATGCGGCAAGCACGCGCAGCGAGCGGCCGTCGCTCGCCCGCAGCCAGAGCGTGTGGTCGCGCGCGAGCAAGGCCGGTGCACTGTGGGCCGACTGCGGTTCGGCTTCGGCCGACTCGGCGGCCTCGGCAGGGCCCGGCCGTGTCCGCACGATGAGCACGCGCCCTGCGCGGGTGTCGAAGAACGCGCCCGGGTATTCGGGCGGCGCGACGGCGCGCACGAGGTCGTGAATCCGCCGTGCGGACATGCTGCTTACGATTCGCCCGTCTTCGGCGTTGCGTCCGCCAAAGTATCCGCCTCGCGACAGGTCCTGCGGGGTTCGTGTCGCGCTGCCGTCGATCAGCAGCGGCAGCGCGCGTGCCATCACGATCTCGGCGGCCAGCGTGACCTTGTCGAAGACCTGGCGCGCGGTATCGTCGCGCAGGATCGGCACGGCGCACTGGTCGATCAGCGGGCCGTGGTCGGGTTTGATGTCCATGGCGTGCAGGCTGGCGCCGGTCGAACGCTCGCCGTTCAGAACGGCCCAGTTGACCGGCGCGCGACCCCGGTAGCTCGGCAGCAGCGATCCGTGCATGTTGTAGGCACCGCGGGTCGGCACGTCAAGCAGTGGCGCCTTCAGCATGTGGCGGTAGTAGAACGAAAAGAGGAAATCGGGCGCGGCGCGCGCGCACTCGGCAACGATCTCGGCAGCGTTCGCATCGGCCGGCGCGATGCAGCGCAGGCCGGCCTCGGCCGCGACCGCGACGACGCTGTCGAACCAGATCGCCTCGGCCGGGTTGTCAGCGTGCGTCACGACCAGCCGCACATCGACGCCGCCGTCTAGCAGCACTTTCAGGCAACGCACGCCAACGTTGTGGTACGCGAACACAATGGCGCTCGCGTCGCTAGGGGCTGCGTGCCTCGAGGGGCCGTGGTCTGAAGGGCCGGTCAAGATTTGCGCTCCAGGATCGCGCTGATGACATAGCGAGGCCTCGAACGCACCTCCTGAAAGATGCGGCCGACGTATTCGCCGAGCAGGCCGATGCCGAAGAGTGCCAGCCCGATCAGCAGGAAAGCGATCGCGAACAGCGTGAACAAGCCGCCTTCTTCTGGGCCGATGATCAGGCGGCGAGCCGCCAGCACGACGACCAACACGGCAGCACCACCCGAGACGGCCATGCCGAGCATGGAGAACCACTGCAGCGGCACCACCGAGAAGCCGGTGATCAGATCGAAGTTGAGCCGGATCAGGCTGTAAAGCGAGTATTTGGATTCGCCCGCACTCCGCTCTTCGTGGCCGACCTCGATTTCGGTCGGGTGCCGTGCGAACTGGTAGGCGAGCGCTGGGATGAAGGTGTTGATTTCGCCGCATTGGTTGATAAGCTGAACAATGTTGCGGCTGTAGGCGCGCATCATGCAGCCCTGGTCGGTCATCTGGATGTGCGTGATGCGCGAGCGCAAGCCATTCATGCTACGGCTGGCCCAACGGCGCCACGCCGAATCGCGGCGCATCCGGCGGATCGAGCCGACGTAGTCGTGCCCTGCGTCCATCGCGTCGAGCAGCCGGCCGATGTCTTCGGGCGGATTTTGCAGATCCGCATCGAGCGTCACGATGCGCTCGCCGCGGCAGTGTTCGAAGCCGGCCATGATTGCGCGGTGCTGGCCGTAGTTGCCGTTGAACATGATCACGCGCGTCACGTCGGGCCGGCGTTCGAATTGCTCGGCCAGCAATTGCGCGGAGCGGTCGCGGCTGCCGTCGTCGATAAAGACCATCTCGTAGCCCATACCGAGCGCATCTAGGGCAGGGTAGAGCCGCTCGAACAACGCAGCCAGCCCCGGTTCTTCGTTGTACACCGGCACGATCACGCTCAGCAGCGGCGCGCCAGGCGCCGACGCGCTCAGGCCGGCGGTCATTCGAAGATCGATGGTTTCGTGAGCGTTCATCGCGGTGGCAAACCTGTTTAGCGGCATGCGGCCGTGACGACATCGTGCAGCGCATCGCAGACCCGGTCGACATCGGCGTCGGCCATCGCCGGAAACAGCGGCAGACTGACGATGCGCTCGCCGACTCGTTCGGCCACGGGGAAATCACCCTCTTTGTGGCCGAGCCTGCGGTACAGCGTGAACAGGTGCATCGCTGGGTAGTGCACGCCGATGCCGATACCTCGCTGCTTCATGGCCTCGATGAACGCGCCGCGGTCGAGGCGCAGCGATTCGAGCGGCAGCAGGGCCTGAAACATGTGCCAGTTACTGTGCTCGAAGTCGGCGAGCGGCAAGCCCAGCCCCAGACTCCGATCGATGCGCTCGAAGTAGCGCTGCGCCAGGGATTTGCGGCGCGTGTTGAATTCGTCCAGCCGCTTCAGCTGGCCGAGACCGATCGCGGCGGCCACATCGGTGAGGTTGGCCTTGCCGCCAAGCTCTTCGACATCCATCCCGCCATCGGCGAACCGTTGCACGCCCTGCAGCCGGAGCCGCTCGAAGCGCGCCGCCTCGGCCCCGGTGCTCATCACGAGGCAGCCGCCTTCGGCCGTCGTCATGTTCTTGTTCGGGTGGAAGCTGATCGAGACCAGGTCGCCCTGGCAGCCGATCTCGTGGCCCCCGAAGCGCGCGCCCATCGATTGCGCGGCGTCTTCGATCACGCGCAGGCCGCGCTCGCGCGCGATCGCGTAGAGCCGATCGCGATCGACTGGCAGGCCGGCCAGATCGACCGGCAGGATTGCCCGCGTGGCCGGCGTGACGGCGGCCTCGATGCGGGTCAGGTCGATGTTGCGCGTGACTGGGTCGATGTCGACGAAGACCGGCTTCGCGCCGACCTGCAGGATCACGTTGCCAGTGGCCACCCAACTCAGCGGCGTCGTGATGACCTCGTCGCCCGGGCCGATGTCGGCCAGACGCAGCGCCAGTTCGAGCGCGGCCGTGGCCGAGTTGACGAGCCGCACCGGCCGGCCGCCGTAGCGCTGCGAGAGCGCGGCCTCGAGCGCCCGGCAGCGCGGCCCGGTCGTGAGCCAGCCGGAGCGGAGCACTTCGGCGACGTCGGCGATGGTGGCTTCGTCGATGCTCGGCCGCGTGAACGGCAGAAAAGGCAAAGGGCTCGGCGCGCTGCTCATGCCGCCACCCCCGAGCGCGCCACGATCACGACACCGATCAGGATCACGCCGATGCCGAGCCAGCGTTGCATCGACACGGCTTCGTCGAAGAGCCACATTGCCAGCAGCGCGTTGACCAGGTAGCCGATCGACAGCAGCGGGTAGGCGATGCTCACGTCGACGCGCGAAAGCGCGACGATCCAGACCACCACACTCACTACGTAGCATGCGAGCCCACCCAGCACCGCGGGGTGCGTCGCGAGCGTGCCGGCCACGCCGCGCAATGCGCCGAAGCCGGCGATCGGGCCGACTGCGCTCGCGCCGGCCTTGAGAAGCAACTGCGCAACCGCGTTCAGCAAGACGCCGGCAAGGATGACGAACAGATCGGGAATTCGCATGGTCGGCGAGGCGGTCAGGGTTTCACGACGACGAGACGGCGGGCATCTCGATACACCACCTGCATCGGCAGGCCGAGCGCTCGGAGTTCGTCGAAGGTGGCCGGCTTCAGGTAGGCCGCTGCGCGCGGTTCGAGTCGCCAGCGGTCGGCGAATGCAGCCAGGCTCGAAATGCCTCGCTGAGGCTCGCGCGTCAAGCCAAATTCAAACTCATCGAGATAGTCGACCAGGATCGTCGATCGCCGAAGGTAGAACGGCATCGTCTGGTCGTAGTCGCGGACGGAGAACACGGGGGTCGACGGATCGATTCGTGGCGCGAGTGCGCGGACGATCGCATCGGCACTCTTGAGCTGGCCGAAGGTGTCGTGCGACTGCATCAGGATCAGGACCGCGGCCACATGCGCCGCCGCGAGTACGGCGAGCGCCGCGGTCCGGCGTTGCCGCCCGAGCAGGTGCCAGGCAAGCGCGCTGGCCCCGAGCACGAGCGCCGCGCCCACGCCGACGCCCCAAGCCATCGCGACGACCGCCGGAAGCGGCACCGTGGGGCTGACGAAGCGGTGCAGTTGCGTGAGGGCGAGCAGCGGCAGTCCCCAAATGGCCACGGGCACCCACAAATTGAGGCGCAGGGCGCGATCGGTCGCGCGCTCGAAGGCGCGCGCCACCAGCAGCGCCAGCGCCGGAAACATCGGCAGGATGTAGGACGGCAACTTCGATGAAGAGGCACTGAAAAACACGAACACGAAGACCGACCACGTGAGCAGCAAGCCGGTCGAAAAATCGGCGCGACGGGCACGCAGGGCCCAAGGCAGCGCGGCGGTCCATGGCAGCAGGCCGACGAGGAGGTAGGGCACGAAATACCACCACGCTCCCTCGCGCCGGTGAACCGTGCTGACAAATCGCTGGAAGTGCTCGTGGATGAAGAAGAACGAGGCGAAGTCGGGGTTGCGCAGCGACACCAGCGCGAACCACGGCACCGAGATCACCAGCACCACGGCGAGCCCGGCGGCCCAGTGCAGGCGCCGCCATATCGAAAAGTCGTGCCGCCAAACACTGTGCAGGATCAGTACCGCGCCCGGGATCAACACGCCGACGAGGCCCTTGCTGAGCACCGCGAGGCCCATGCCGGCCCAGGCCGCCAGCATCCACATGCGTTGTGCGGCCGGGTCGCCCGCGTGGTGCTCGGCGAGCAGCACACCGCACAGCGACAACGTGAGCGTGGCCATCAAGCCGGCATCGAGCGTGAGGAAGTGGCTGTTGGCGACGATCCAGGTGGTCGAGCCCGCGATCAGCAGCGCATGCCATCCGACCCGCTCACCCCACAGCCGGGCACCGGTGCCGCCGACCATGAACACCGTGGCAAGGCCCGCCAGTCCGGGCCACAAGCGAGCGGCGAATTCGTTGATGCCGAAGAGCCAGAAACTCAGCGCGCCGCCCCAGTGTTGCAGCGGCGGTTTCTCGAAATACAGGATCCCGTTGAGACGGGGTGTGACCCAGTCCCCGCTTTGCAGCATGCCGAGCGCCAGCGAGGCATAGCGCCCTTCGTCGGCGCTGATCAGCGATCGGCCGGCCGACACCGCGAGCCACACGACCGCGAAGAGGACCAGCCCGAGGCGCAGCGCGATGGGCGACGACCAGGCGTGGTGCGGGGCAGATCGGAGCGAGGGCGGGTTCAAGTCGGCGCTTCGGGATGCGGGTGTACGAGATGCGGGATCGAAGAAGCCTTGCGGCACGTCAAGAGACTCTATCAGCTAAGACCCGCGGCTCCGCCCGCGACGGCGACAATGCTGCGCATGGCGAATGCCCAACTCCCGCTCGAACCAGTCGAAAGTTCCCGTGCGGATATTCAGGCGCCGCTGGCCGAGCGCCTGCGGCCCAAGACACTCGACGAAGTCATCGGCCAACAGCACTTGCTCGGCGCCGGCAAGCCGCTGCGTGCGGCGTTCGAATCGGGCCGCCTGCATTCGATGATTCTGTGGGGCCCGCCGGGGGTCGGCAAGACGACGCTGGCGCTGCTCGTCGCGCAGGGTTTCGACGCGCAGTTCATCGCGATCTCGGCCGTACTCGGTGGCGTGAAAGACATTCGCGACGCGGTCGAGCGCGCCCAGATAGCGCGCAACACCTCGCGCCGCACGGTCGTCTTCGTCGACGAGGTGCATCGGTTCAACAAGGCGCAGCAAGACGCGTTTTTGCCGCACGTCGAATCGGGCCTGTTCACCTTCATCGGCGCGACCACCGAGAACCCTTCGTTCGAGGTCAACTCGGCGCTGCTGTCGCGTGCGACGGTCCATGTGCTCAAGACACTGACCGAAGACGATTTGCGCGCGCTGCTCGTGCGTGCTGCGGCCCTGTTGCAAGCGCCGCCGATGACCGATGCGGCGCGCGACAGGCTCGTTGCCTACGCCGACGGCGATGCGCGGCGGTTGCTCAATTCCTACGAGAACCTGATCGGCATGGCGGGCACGGTCGAAGTGATCGACGAGTCGCTGCTCGAAAAATCGCTCGGCGAACAACTGCGCCGCTACGACAAAGGCGGCGAGCAGTTCTACGACACGATCTCGGCGCTGCACAAAGCCGTGCGCGGCAGCGACCCCGATGCCGCGCTCTACTGGTTCGTGCGCATGCTCGACGGCGGCGTTGACCCGCGCTACGCCATTCGCCGGCTCGTGCGCATGGCCAGCGAAGACATCGGCCTGGCCGACCCGCGCGCGCTGCGGCTCACGCTCGACGCGGCCGAAACCTATGAGCGCCTCGGCACGCCCGAAGGTGAACTCGCGCTGGCGCAGGCGGTGGTCTACCTCGCGGTCGCACCCAAGAGCAACGCGGTCTACAACGCTTACAACGCGGTGCGCGCGTTCATCAAGCAAGACGGCACGCGCCCGGTGCCGCTGCGCTTGCGCAATGCGCCGACCGCATTGATGAAAGGCCTCGATTACGGCAAAGGTTATCGCTACGCGCACGACGAGCCGGGCGGCTTCGCGGCCGGCGAATCGTATTGGCCCGACGGCATGGCGCCGACGCAGTTCTACGCGCCGGTCGACCGCGGGCTGGAGATCCGCATCGGCGAAAAACTTGCTGAGTTGCGTCGCCTGAACGACAAGGCCGCTGACCCGCCGGCCGGGTCACGTTGAGGCTCGGTGAAGCAGCTTCATCCGGATACGGGTTCGATGCGCCGCCATGGGGAAAGCGATCGTCGGCAGACGATCATCGCGAACCTAGAATCCGCGGCGCTTCGGCCCCGCTCCACTCGGCGAGGCGGTTTGCACACAAAGCCGTGGCCGGAATATTGCTATCGAAAAATGCACGGAAAACAAGCCCGGCGATGACGGGCAACGCAGGAGCTACAAACACATGGACACCTTCATCCAGCAGATCATCAACGGCCTCGTGCTCGGCAGCGTCTACGCGCTGGTGGCACTCGGCTACACGATGGTCTACGGCATCATCAACCTGATCAACTTCGCGCACGGCGAGGTGCTGATGGTGGGTGCACTCACGAGCTGGACTGTGGTGACCTGGCTCGGTAAGAGCGGCCTGCCGGGATGGCTCTTGTTGCTGATCTCGCTGGTGGCCGCGGTCATCGTCTGCTGCGTGCTCAACTACAGCATCGAGAAGATTGCCTACCGGCCGCTGCGCAACGCGCCGCGCTTGGCGCCGCTGATCACCGCGATGGGGATGAGCCTGTTGCTGCAAACGCTCGCGATGATCATCTGGGAGCCGACCTACAAGTCGTATCCGATCCTGTTGCCGAGCGAGCCGTACAACATCGGCGGCGCTGTCATCAACAACGTGCAGATCATGATTCTCGTCGTCACGGCGGTGACGCTGAGCGGGCTGATGTACCTCGTCAATAAAACCAAGCTCGGCCGTGCGATGCGTGCCACTGCCGAGAACCCGCGCGTCGCCGGCCTGATGGGTGTGCGGCCCGACCACGTGATCTCGGCCACCTTCGTGATCGGCGCTGCGCTCGCGGCGCTGGCGGGCGTGATGTACGCGGCCAATTACGGCTCGGTGCAGCACACGATGGGTTTCTTGCCCGGCTTGAAGGCCTTC
>JANLUW010000191.1:0-11085 GCA_031363645.1 Rhizobacter sp.
CTCGCGCACTATGCCAGCGGTGTGGCCACACGTTTGCAGCAAGTGCTCGACGACTGGAGTTTTCTCTCGCCGCAACTCGAAGAAATCTCCCAGACGCTGAACCACGGCAAGGCGCGCCACGCGTTCGCGTTCGAGCCCGAAAAATGCATGGCGCCGTTGCCGCGCGCCTACCAGTGGGCCGACGGCTCGGCCTTCATCAACCACGTGGAGCTCGTGCGCAAGGCGCGCGGCGCCGAGGTGCCCGAGAGCTTCTACACCGACCCGCTGATGTACCAGGGCGGCAGCGATGACTTCATCGGCGCGCGCGCCGACATCGTCGCCGTCAGCACCGAACACGGCATCGACTTCGAGGCCGAGGTCGCGGTGATTACCGGCGATATCGCGATGGGCACGTCACCCGAAGCGGCGATCGACGGCATCCGGTTGTTGATGCTGGCCAACGACGTGAGCTTGCGCAACCTGATTCCGGCCGAGCTCGCGAAAGGCTTCGGCTTCGTGCAGAGCAAACCCGCGACCGCGTTCAGCCCCGTTGCGGTCACGCCCGACGAGCTGCTGCACGCATGGCATGGTGGCCGTGTGCACTTGAATCTGGAAAGCGTGTGGAACGGCAAGCGCGTCGGCCTGTGCAGTGCCGGCGACGAGATGACCTTCCACTTCGGCCAGCTCATCGCCCACATTTGCAAGACACGCAACGTGCGCGCCGGCAGCGTGATCGGCAGCGGCACGGTGAGCAACAAAGACTGGTCGCGCGGCTACTCGTGCATCGCCGAAAAGCGCGCGATCGAGACGATCGAAAGCGGCGCCCCGAAGAGCGAGTTCATGCAGTTCGGCGACACCGTCCGCATCGAAATGAAAGGACTCGACGGGATGAGCGTGTTCGGGGCGATCGAGCAGCGGGTGGTGGCGTTGGTCTGACGCGACGCGGCTCGCTGCACATGAACGACGATTTTCCCCGCAGCCTCAAGCTCGTCACCGTCTGGCTGCTCGTCGGCGCGGTGGTGTTCATCGCGATCCAGTGGTGGCAACACCGCGCGCAGCAAACGCGCTTTCAGGTCAGCGGCGGCTCGTTCGAGATTCGCCGCAGCGCCGACGGGCACTACCACTGGCCGGGCCGTCGACTTTTTAATCGATACCGGCGCGACCGGCACCGCGATTCCGGCGTCGCTCGCGAGCGAACTGAACCTCGAATCGATCGGCACGGTGCGCTCGAACACCGCGGGCGGCATCGTGACCGGCCAGGTCGTGCGCGCCGACATCGAACTGCAGGGCGGCGTGACGGCTTTGCGCTTGCCCGTCGTGGCGCTGCCGAAGCTCGGCGACAGCCCGCTGCTCGGCATGGACGTGCTCGGCAAACTCCATTGGCAGCAGCGCGACGGCATGCTGCGCATCGAACCCGGCGACCCGCGGTGAACGTGTCGATCGCGGCGCGAGCAACCTGGCATCCCTGATGAACCCATCGATCCGCGCGACCTTCGCCACGTTTGCCACGGCGCTGTGCGCTGCACTCTCCTGCACGAGCGCGACGGCGCAGGCACCCACGACCTGCCCACCCACTGCGCAACAGCCCTCGCCCGAACAACTGCAGGCCGGCCAGCGCGATGCGCGCGACCACGGCTTTTTGTGGCGCATCAGCAAGGACGGGCGCAGCTCGTGGTTGTTCGGCACGCTTCACGTGGCGACGTTGGCGTGGGGCTTTCCCGGCCCGGCACAGCGCGCGGCACTGGCGCAGAGCGACACGATGGCGCTGGAGATCGACCTGCTCGATGAGGCCATGCAGCAGCGCATGACGACAGCGCTCGCCGCGCAACCGAAGACGCCTTTGCCGGCAGCGCTGCAGCAGCGCCTCGCGCGCCGCGCCAAGGTGGAATGCCTGCCGCCGCTGGCCCTCGACACGCTCGCGCCCGAGATGCAGATCGCGGTGCTGGCCACGCTGGTGGGCCGGCGCGACGGCATCGATGCGGCCTACGGCATCGACGCGATCTTGGCCGGCTGGGGCCACGCCTCGAAGATGCGCGTGGTCTCGCTCGAGTCGCCCGAGCTGCAGTTGAAGCTGCTGCAAATGCAGAGCCCGGCCGAAAGCACCGAGATGATCGAAAGCGCGCTCGATGAACTTGAGAGCGGCCGGGCGCGCGCCACGCTGCAGCGCATGGCGAGGGTCTGGGCCGATGGCAACCTGCCCGAGCTGATGCGTTACGAGGCGTGGTGCGAGTGCGTCAAGACCGCGGCCGACCGTGCTGCGATGGTTCGCCTGCTCGACGATCGCAACCCGACGCTGGCCGCCGGGGTGGCCGAACTGCACGCGGCGGGGCGGCGCGTGTTCGCCGCGGTCGGCAGCCTGCACATGATCGGGCCGACCGGCTTGCCGGCCCTGATGGCGCAGCGCGGGTATCGTGTCGAACGCATCGCGTACCAGACGAACCCACCCAAATCACCGGAGACAACACCATGACCGATTCGTCGCCTTTCTCGAAGATGGTGCCCGGCTTCGATTTCCTGCAAGGGCTGGTGAAAAACGCCGGTGCCGCGCTGCCGGGCATCGGCCAGTGGGTCGCGCCGACGATCGACCCGGCCGAGCTCGAAAAGCGCATCGAAGAGCTGCGCACCGTGCAGTTCTGGCTGGAGCAAAACGCGCGAATGATCGGCGCCACGATCCAGGCACTCGAAGTGCAACGCATGACGCTCTCGACATTGAAGACGATGAACGTGCAGATGGAAGGACTGCGCGACTCGCTGCAGATTCGCGTGCCGACGGCCGCGGCGAGCGCACCTGCACCTGCACCCGCGCCCGAACCCGCGCCCGCCGAACCCGTGGCCGCCGCCGAGCCTGCTGCCGACGCAGCCGCGCCCGCGCCCGGCGTCGTCGACCCGATGAAATGGTGGGGCGCACTGACGCAGCAATTCACCGAACTCGCGACCCACGCGATGAAGGACACCGCCTCCGACGCCGCGCGCAAGCTCGCCGGCGCGGCGCTGAACACCTCGCTCGAGCCGGCGCCGAAGGCCGCAAAGCCCGCCGCACCGAAACGCAAACCGGCCGCCAAGAAGAAGCCTGCCACCCGCCGCTGACGGCCCCACGGAATGGCAGTCATTCCAGAACCGCGCCACCGGGCACCGACCCGGCCAACGACAATCTCAATCCCATGAACCGCTTCCTGCACGGACACGCGACCCACCCCGACTGGCGCATGGCGCTGGCCCTCGCCGCCGCCCAGATCGAGGCCCAGCGCCAACAACCCGGCGCTGCCGCAGCGCCGACGCTCGGCTGGGTCTACCTGACCGACGCCTACGCGGCGCACGCGACCGCACTGCTCGGCGAATTGCAACAGCGTTGGCCCGGCGTCGAATGGGTCGGCGCGAGCGGCGTCGGCATCGCGGCCAGCGGCGTCGAGTACTTCGACGAGCCGGCGCTCTCGCTGATGTTGACCGACCTCGCGCCCGCGCAATTTCGCGTCTTCTCGGGCGCGCGACCGCTCGCCGGCTTTGCCGCGCACACCGCCAACGTGCACGCCGACCCCGGCACCGCCGACCTGGCCGAGCTGATCCACGACATGAGCGCGCGCATTGCCACCGGCTACCTGTTCGGCGGGCTCGCGTCTGCGCCGTCACGCCAGTTGCAGATCGCCGGGAGCGTGTTGTCGGGCGGGCTTTCGGGCGTGGCGTTCGACCGCAGCGTGCCACTGGTCTCGCGCGTCACGCAGGGCTGTCAGCCGGTCGGCCCGCAGCGCCGCGTGACGGCGGCCGAGCGCAACGTGGTCACCGCGCTCGACGGCGAGCCCGCCCTCGACTGCCTGCTGCGCGATCTGGGCCTCGAAGGCGTCGAGGCGCGCGCGGCGCTGCCGAAGCTGCGGCAGGTGCTGGTCGGTTTGAAGGATGACCCCAGAGACGACTCCATTGATGGCCCGATCGAGACCATGGTCGACGAAGACCTCTCGACCCGCAGCGCGTTCGATGGGGTGGCGCGGCGCGGGGCGTTCGGTGCCGACACGCGCGTGCGCCACCTGATCGGCCTCGACCCGGGCCGGCGCGGCATCGCGATCGCCGACGTTGCCGAGGTCGGCATGCGGCTGTCGTTTTGCGTGCGCCATGTCGAGGCGGCGCGGCGCGACCTCATGCGCATTTGCGCTGAAGTGCGCGAAGAGGTCGAGCCCGAAGCGCTCGCGTTACCCGTGGCGTTGGCCCTGAAGGATGCGGGCCCCGGCGACGCAGCGGCGGGCGACTCCTCCGGCATCGCCGGTGCGATCTACATCAGTTGCTCGGGTCGCGGCGGCGCGCACTTCGGTGCGCCTTCGGCCGAGCTGGCGATCGTCCGGCACGCGCTCGGCGACGTGCCGCTGGTCGGGTTTTTTGCCGCCGGCGAAATCGCCCGACGGCACCTGTACGGCTACACCGGCGTGCTGACCGTTTTCCGGCGCAGCGGGATGGGCGCGTGAGCCTCGCGCTGCGCGGCGCGCGTGTCACCCTGCGCCAGTGGGCCGATGCCGACCTCGCACCGTTCGCCGCGCTGAACGACGACCCCGCCGTGATGCTGCACATGAGCAAGCACCTGAGCCGCGACGAGAGCGACGCGTTCGCCGCCCGCGTTCGTGCGCACATCGTCGAACACGGCTTCGGCCTGTGGGCGATCGACGTGCCGGGGCTCGGCTTCGCAGGCTTCGTCGGCCTCGCGACTGTCCCGTTCGAGCTGCCACTGCCTGGCTTCGGCGGTGCGCCCTGCGAGATCGGCTGGCGGCTCGCGCGCGCCGCGTGGGGTCATGGCTACGCGACGGAGGGCGCAACGCTCGCATTGCGCTATGGTTTCGCATCCGCGAAGCTGCCGCGCATCGTCTCGTTGGCCGCGCACGACAACGCGTTGTCGATCGCGGTGATGGAACGCATCGGCTTGACGCGCCGCGGCGAATTCGATCACCCTCGTCTACCGCCCGAGCACCGCTCGCACCGCCATGTTCTGTATGCGAAAGAGCGCCCATGAACGCACCGCTGCCCCTTTTGTTGTCCGACACCCTCGCGATCGAAGCCGACGCGCGAGCGCACCGCCAGACCGAAGTCGTCGCCGCGCTCTCGGCGGTGTTGCCGAAGCACGCGCTGCTCTGGCACCGCGAGGACACCACGCCGTACGAATGCGACGGCCTGACCGCCTACCGCGAGCAGCCGCTGGTGGTGGCACTGCCCGAAACCGAGGCGCAGGTGAGCGCGGTGCTTCGCGAATGCCATCGGCTCAACGTGCCGATCGTCGCGCGCGGCGCTGGCACCGGCCTCTCGGGCGGCGCATTGCCGCACCGGCTCGGCGTGACGCTGAGCTTGGCCAAGTTCAACAAGATCATCAAGATCGACCCGACCGCGCGCACCGCGACGGTTCAATGCGGCGTGCGCAACCTCGCGATAAGCGAAGCGGCGGCGCCGTATGGCCTCTACTACGCACCCGACCCGAGCAGTCAGATCGCCTGCACGATCGGCGGCAACGTGGCCGAGAACTCGGGCGGCGTGCACTGCCTGAAGTACGGCCTGACCTTGCACAACGTGCTGCGTGTGCGCGGCTTCACGGTCGATGGTTCGGCGGTCGAATTCGGCTCCGAAGCGCTGGACTGCGCGGGGCTCGATCTGATGACGGTATTGGTCGGTAGCGAAGGCATGCTTGCCGTCACGATCGAGGTCACCGTCAAGCTCGTGCCCAAGCCGCAACTCGCGCGCTGCATCATGGCGAGCTTCGACGACATCCGCAAAGCCGGCGACGCGGTCGCCAACGTGATCGCCGCCGGCATCATCCCGGCCGGCTTGGAGATGATGGACAAGCCGATGACCGCCGCGGTCGAAGACTACGTGCACGCCGGCTACGACCTCGATGCCGTTGCGATCCTGCTGTGCGAGAGCGATGGCACGGCCGAAGAAGTGGCCGAAGAAATCAGCCGCATGGAAGCCGTGCTCGGCGCGAGCGGCGCCACCCGCATCGAGGTCAGCGCCGACGAAGCCCAGCGGCTCAAGTTCTGGAGCGGCCGCAAGAACGCCTTCCCCGCGACCGGACGCTTGAGCCCCGACTACATGTGCATGGACTCGACCATCCCGCGCAACCGCTTGAGTGACATCCTGCTGGCGATCGAAGGCATGGAGAAAAAATACGGCCTGCGCTGCCTGAACGTGTTCCACGCCGGTGACGGCAACCTGCACCCGCTGATCATGTTCGACGCGAACGACCCCGATCAGCTGCACCGCTGCGAGCTGTTCGGTGCCGAGATTTTGGAGTCGAGCGTCGCGATGGGCGGCACGGTTTCGGGCGAGCATGGCGTGGGCATCGAGAAGCTCTCCGCGATGTGCGTGCAGTTCTCCCGCGCCGAGCACGACCAGATGCTGGCGCTCAAAGCGGCGTTCGATCCGTCGTCTCTGCTGAACCCGGGCAAGGTGATCCCGTCGCTCGCGCGCTGTGCCGAGTACGGCAAGATGCATGTGCGGCGCGGCCTGCTGCCGTTCGCCGACATCCCGCGGTTCTGAGCACCGGCTGATGGACCACAACGACCCCGCGTTGCAACGCTTGATCGACCGCGTCAACACCGCCCGCGAGGCCGGCGCGCAGCTCTGCATTCGTGGTGGTGGCAGCAAGGATTTTTACGGCGAAACACCGCACGGCGACGTGCTCGACACGCGCGTGCTCGAAGGCACCTCCAGCTACGAGCCGACCGAGCTCGTCGTCACCACGCGCTGCGGCACCTCGCTCGCCGACCTCGAAGCGCTGCTCGCGACCAAGGGCCAGTGCCTGCCGTTCGAACCGCCGCACTTCGCTTATTTCAAAGAGGCAGCGAACCTAAGTGCGAAGCACCGCGGCGCCACGGTCGGCGGCATGGTCGCGGCGGGGCTCTCGGGGCCGTCGCGCGCGGCCGTCGGCGCGGTGCGTGACTATGTGCTCGGCGCGACCATGCTCAACGGCCGCGGCGAGGTGCTGAGCTTCGGCGGGCAGGTGATGAAGAACGTGGCGGGCTACGATGTTTCACGCCTGCTCGCCGGCTCGCTCGGCACGCTCGGCGTGATCCTCGAAGTCTCGCTGAAGGTGATGCCGATGGCGCCGGCGACAGTCACCTTGCGCATGGAAATAGACCAGGCCAGCGCACTCGCCAAACTCAACGACTGGGGCGGCCAGCCGATTCCGCTGAACGCCAGCGCGTGGTGGGACGGCAACCTGATCGTGCGCCTGCGCGGCGCGCTCGCGGCGGTGCAGGCAGCCCGCGTGCGGCTCGGCGGCGAGATCGTCGAGCCCGAGTTCGCCGGCCCGTTCTGGGCCGGCCTGCGCGACCACACCGACGAGTTTTTCACGGCCGCGCAAAGGGCAGT
Organism: Rhizobacter sp.; assembly: GCA_031363645.1. GTDB lineage: Bacteria > Pseudomonadota > Gammaproteobacteria > Burkholderiales > Burkholderiaceae_C > LMDS01. The sequence continues at coordinate 7,318 of JANLUW010000191.1, forward strand.
CGAAACCGCCGTCGGCAACGGCGCCTCGCTTTGGCGACTCTCGGTGCCGCAGACCGCACCGGTGCTCGCGTTGACCGGCGAGTTGATGGTCGAGTGGGGCGGCGCCCAGCGCTGGCTGTGCAGCGCGCTGCCGGCTTCTGCGGTGCGCGACGCCGCGTTGCAGGTCGGCGGCCACGCCACGCTGTTCAACGCGCGCGACAAGTCGCCCGGCGTGTTCGCACCGCTGCGGTCGCCGCTCGACCGCATTCACCGCGACGTCAAAAAGTCGTTCGACCCGTCGGGCATCTTCAACCCCGGCCGGCTCTACCCTGGCCTCTGACCCGCGCCGCGCACCCGATTTCAACGATGCAGACCAACCTCGCTCCCCAGTTCAAAGGCACGCCCGACGGCGAAGCGGCGGAGGCCATTCTTCGCAAGTGCGTGCACTGCGGTTTTTGCACCGCGACCTGCCCGACGTATCAACTGCTCGGCGACGAGCTCGACGGACCACGTGGCCGCATCTACCTGATGAAGCAGGTGCTCGAAGGCGCACCGGTCACGCGCAGCACGCAGCTGCACCTCGACCGCTGCCTGACCTGCCGCAACTGCGAGACGACCTGCCCGTCGGGCGTCGAGTACGGCGCGCTGATCGAAATCGTGCGCCCGATCGTCGACGATCTGGTCGAGCGGCCGACGCGCGAGAAAGCGGTGCGTTGGTTGCTCAAGGAAGGGCTGACCTCGCCGCTGTTCGCACCCGCAATGAAGCTCGGCCAGATGTTGCGGCCGCTGGTGCCGGCGTCGCTCAAGAGCAAGGTGCCTGCGAAGGCCCCGGCGCGCGCCCACCAGTGGCCGACCCGCACCCACCCGCGCAAGGTGCTGATGCTGATGGGCTGCGTGCAGCCGGCGATGATGCCCAACATCAACAGCGCCACCGCGCGCGTGCTCGACGCCGCCGGCATCCAGACCGTGGTCGCCGACGAAGCCGGCTGCTGCGGCGCGATCCGCACGCACCTGAACGACACCGAAGGCGGCCTGGCCGACATGCGCCGCAACGTCGACGCGTGGTGGCCACTCATTTCCGGCGGGCCGGGCTCGCTCGAAGGCATCGAGGCGATTGTGATGAACGCCTCGGGCTGCGGCGTGACGGTGAAGGATTACGGCCATGCGCTCGCCCGCGACCCGGCCTACGCCGACAAGGCAAAGCGAATTTCGGAACTAACGCGTGACCTGAGCGAGCTGCTGCCCGAGCTGGTGCCCAAGCTAAAAAACAAGGTTCGTTTGCAAAGCGCGGGGAACCGCGTTGCGACGAAGCTCGCGTTTCACCCGCCGTGCACCTTGCAGCACGGCCAGCAGTTGCGCGGTGGCGTCGAGACGCACCTGAAAGAACTCGGCTTCGACGTGCGCGTCGCACCGAACGAGTCGCACTTGTGTTGCGGCTCGGCCGGCACGTACTCGGTGCTGCAGCCCAAGCTCGCCTACCAGCTGCGCGACCGCAAGCTCGCGAACCTCGCGCCGCTCGAAGCGCAGACCATCGTTTCGGCCAACATCGGCTGCATCCAGCATTTGCAGACCGGCACCACGACGCCGGTAAAGCACTGGATCGAAGTGCTCGACGAAGCGTTGGGTTAGCCGACGCGGGCCGAGGCGTTCACCGGCTCCATCGCTCTTCGTGCGAGCCTTTCGGTGCGGGCCAGAAACAGCACTTCGTCCACGCCAGGCTGATCGCCTCACCGATCACCGTTTTCACGCCGGTGCTGGTCGTCCACCAGCGCGGCGGCTCGTAGTGCGTCGGTGGCGCGCTCAGCACGCCGACCTCGACGGCGTCGCCGAACGCCATCCGGTACACGAGCCAGGAGCGGCGCGCGTGCACGCCCGCTGAGTACAGGTCGAGCGATGCGAGCGCAGGGTCGTTCTGCGCGACCCACTCGCGCACCATCACCGCGCTGAGGTAGGTGCGGTCCTGTGCCGACGCGGGCGCGGGCACGGCGAGCACCGGCACCTCGGTCAGCCCGATCGCGCGCAACTCCGCTGCGGCTCGCGCGGCCAGGTTTTTGCGGTCACCGAGGTCGATCTCGGGCTCGATCGGGCCGCCGGTGGTGAGCACCCTGTCGTATCGACCCTTGCGCGCGGCGGCGGCGGCGTGGCGCAACTCGGCGCGGTCGATCCAGCCTTCGACGACCAGCGTGCGGGCGCCGGGCGCGGGCGCTTGCGGCGCCATCAGCGCAAAGGCCGACAGCGCGAGCCCGGCCGCGAGCGCCACAGCCACCGCGAGCATCAGCAACCCGCCCCAAAAAGTCGGCAGCCAGACTTTCCGGCGGCGGAACAGCCTTGGCAAAACTGCCGCTTTCAAATGCAGCGCCCGCCGTCGACTTCGAGCGCCACGCCGGTGATCATCGAAGCCTCGTCGCTGCACAAAAAGCACGCGGCGTTGCCCATGTCTTGCGGGGTCGAAAACCGGCCGAGCGGAATGGTCGCCAAAAACTTCGCGCGCATCTCGGGCGTGTCTTCGCCCATGAAGGTTTTGAGCAGCGGCGTTTCGCCGGCCACCGGGTTCAGCGCGACGACGCGGATGCCGAACGGCGCCAACTCGACCGCCATCGCGCGCGTCGCGGTGATGACCCAGCCCTTGCTCGCGTTGTACCAACTCAGCCGCGGCCGCGGGCTCACGCCGGCGGTGCTGGCGATGTTGAGAATCACGCCCGTCTTTTGTTGCTTGAAGCGCGGCACGACCACCTTCGCCGCGAGGTAGATCGCCTTCACGTTGATGGCGAGGATGCGGTCGAAGTCGTCTTCGGTCACGTCTTCGAGCGGCTGCGGCAGGTGCGAGACGCCGGCGTTGTTGACGAGGATGTCGAGGCGGCCGAAGTGGTCTTGCGCGGCGTCGAACATCGTGGTCACGTCAGCCCCGTTCGCCACGTCGACGCGCAGGCTGCGCGCGTTCGCGCCAAGCGCTTTCGCAACGCGCGCGCCGCCCGCGTCGTCGCGGTCGGCGATCAACACTTTCGCGCCTTCGGCGACGAACTTCGCCGCGATGCCTTCACCGAATCCGGAGCCGCCGCCGGTGACGATCGCGACCTTGCCTTCGAGTCTCATGCGTTTTCTCTCTTATCCGTGTTGAATCGCGATCGTCTTCAAGGTCGAGAAACCGTACAGCGCCTCGAAGCCCTTCTCGCGCCCGTGGCCCGAGTGCCGAACGCCGCCGAACGGCAGCTCGACGCCGCCGCCCGCGCCGTAGTTGTTGATGAAGACCTGGCCGCATTTGAGTGCGCGCGCCATGCGCATCTGGCGTGCGCCATCGCGCGTCCACACGCCAGCGACGAGGCCGAACGCGGTGCAGTTCGCGATCCGCAGTGCCTCGGCATCGCCGTCGAACGCGATCAACACTTGCACCGGGCCGAAAATCTCCTGCTGCGCGAGCGCGTGGTCGGCCGGCACGTCGTCGAACAGCGTGGGCCGCACGAACGAACCGCCGCGCGGCAGATCGGTCGGCAACTCGCCTTGCGCGGCGATGCGCAACCCGCTGTCGCGGCCGAGAGCGACGAAGTGCTCGACGATCTGCTGCTGGCGCTTCGAGATCAGCGGCCCCATGTCGAGGTCGGCCACCGCCGGCCCGATGCTCAAGCGCCGGTATCGCTCGGCCATGCGGTCACGCACTTGCACGAACACGCTGCGCTCGACCAGGATCCGTGACGCCGCCGAGCACGTCTGCCCGGCATTCTGCAAACCGGCGTTGATCAGATGCGGCAGCGCCGCATCGAGGTCGGCATCGGCGAACACGATCTGCGGGCT
>JANLUW010000194.1:0-6359 GCA_031363645.1 Rhizobacter sp.
GGAGCGCCCGCAGGTATCGGTAGGGATCACGCAACGGCTCCGGGAACTCGCTTGCGATGCGCTTGTGCAGCGCGTCGAGCCCCGCGGTCATTGCGTCGTTTCCATGCGCCTGGATCAACGACTCGGCGTCTTCCGAGCGAAGGCCCGCAGCGGTTGCACGCACGACCTGGGACAGGTCGACTGGCACGGGCGGATGCCGCAACGACAAGGACTCCTGCTGCTTTTTCGTCACTCTGAACTGGATGTCGGCGATGAAGCGCCCTGCCTTGTGCTCGATCAGTTCGACATCGAGGTCGGTGACAGCATTGATCTCGGCGATGGCCAGCTTCAGCACATCGCGCTTGAAGAATCGGTATTCCTGCTTCACGGAATCCTCAGTGTCCGGACTTCCAGTCAGCACGGGTCGCCACCATGGCCACGGCTGCCGCGCGGTCAGGCCCACGTCGCGATAGCGAGCGCAGATCTCGTAGAGCACAACGCCCGAGTGGCGCCGAAGCTGTGAGATGACGTCGAGTCGCAGACGTGCGAATCGTTGCGGTTCAAGCAGCTCATGTTTGATGTTCGGGGCGAACGACCACTCAACCCAGTTCTCGCCAGACTGCTTGTAGACCTTCGCATGCGCAAGTAGGCCGGCGACGTTCCACGCCTCGCCCTCACCTGCTGTCGGCGACTGCCATTCGACTGTCGTGCTTACCATCGCGCGCAGATGCTGCTTGACGATCTCTCTAGCGTTGGAATTGAAGTCCACCCCGCGCAGAATGCTCTGCAGCGGTGCGCGGAAGACTTCTTGATCGATGCCCTGCTCCTGCGCGATGTAGAGCAGCACGTTGTAGGCCTTGCGAGCCAGGACGGTGATCTTGCTGGACTTCGTCGGCACGATGGCCAACGTATTGACCGGCTTGCGAAGCGGGTTTTCGATTAGCTCCTTCTGGGCGGTCGACGAACGGGTCATGTGAATCGGTCCATTCCACCATCGTAACGTGAATCGTGCCTCTCACATTGAGCCGCAGAAGCCTAAAAATCCTCACGTCGGACTGGGCCAACGCTCGTCACAGCTGTGTCGAGGTACGCAATAGGTACCCAAAAGTCCTCACGTGAGCTCCTGAGGCGCAACTCCCAAAACTCCTCACGTCTGTCGATCGCTTTCGAAGCGAACCCACCGACCCCGGCCCGAGGCTCAATCGACAAGGCGGGCACCGACTTTTGGGTTCCAAGCATTAGAACTTGGTCGGCGAAACGCCAAAAACAGCTCACCTCTGGCTCTTGCTCTCTCGCAACGAACCGCTGCAGCCTGGCTTGCGTCGGGCTTGACCACAAACCTATATCCACTCACGGAAGGCCCTAGTCGCTCTCACGTCGCAACCCATATCCACTCACGTGTTTGCCTAAAAGTACTCACGTGAGCTCCTATTCTCCCTCACGTAAATTGACGTAAGTGCTTGATTAAATGGAGGTTTTAGACACCTAAAGGTATTGAAGAATTCAAAGCTTGTGAACCTATTGAACCCGTTGTGTTGGGTGTGTGCATTCCAAACGAAGGCAAAAGCAGCGGTTGCGGCTGACTGTTGGCCCTGCTCGCTGTCCTGTTTACGCTTTTCCGAGGACGTACGAGCTAAGCGTAAAGCGAGCGCTAAACTAGCGCTTGGAGGATTTCATGCCAAAACTGACCATCAAGTCGCCCGCTCCGATCGGGCTCGCTGACATCGCCGAGCAGGCGGCGCACTCGGTTGAGATGATGTCGCAGATTCGCGCTGCGATGTTGTCGCCGACGACTCGGAAGGCAGCCCCCGTCTGGAACCTGAGCCAGCTGGCCCAGCTGCTCGATATCGAAAAGGGTTCGTTGACTCACCGAATGAGTCGCGGCGATTTGCCACAAGGCGCCCTAAACGAGGTGGGCAATCGTCGCCAGTTCACGTTGCCTGAGGTCCGAACCTGGGTTCGGGAGTACCGCAAGGAGAGCCTGCGGCCCGCCGGCGCTGAGGCGGTGACGGTAAGCATCGCCAACTTCAAGGGTGGTGTCGGCAAGACGACGACGGCCGTAACCCTTGCGCAGGGCATGTCGCTGCTGGGCCACAAAGTTCTCGTGATCGATACCGACCCGCAAGGATCACTGACGACGCTGTTCGGCATCCTGCCGGATTCCGAAGTCGAAGAAGAGGACACGATTCTTCCATTGGTCATGGGTGCTGAGACGTCTATTCGGTATGCGATTCGGCCGACCTATTGGGACGGCATCGACCTGGTGCCGGCCGCGCCACTGCTCTTCGGCGCAGAGTTCGCCCTCCCCGCACGGCAAACCAAGGAGGAGGGTTTCGAGTTCTGGAACGTGCTGAACTTCGGAATCGACGACGTGCGGGGCGACTATGACCTGATCGTCATCGATACGCCCCCTGCCCTGTCCTATACGACGATCAACGCGCTCTTGGCGAGCAACGGGATCATCATGCCGCTGCCGCCGAGTACCCTAGACTTCGCATCTGCGGCTCAGTTCTGGTCACTGTTTTCTGACCTGACCACGCAGTTGCTAACCAACCGTGGGTTGGACAAGCAATTCGACTTCATGAACATCTTGCTCAGTCGCGTGGACAGTTCGGATGCCACCGGTGCGATCGTCAAGCAGTGGATCCAGACCACGTACGCCAACCGGGTGTCCGTGCTTCCGATGGAGATCCCGAAGTCGGCGGTCACTGCCTCTGCCACGGTCGAGTTCGGGACGGTCTACGACATCACGAAGTACGACGGCAATGCGCGGACGTTCAAGCGCGCGCGGGATGCGTACGATCTGATGGTGAGTTACATCGAAACTTCTGTGCAGTCAGTATGGCGCCGTCAGGTAGATTTTGGCCAAAACAGTACGGGTGTACCGCCGCGAGTGCCGGTGTTGAACCGTTCAACACCCGCAGTTCAGGGAGCTGAATGATGGTCAGGAAGATGTTCGAGAAGGCTGGAATGATCCCCGGCTTGCAGGCCGGCCCGAAGTCCGTCGCTGAAGCGGTGGGCCCGACCAAGTCGAAAACAGCACCCGGCACGATGATGGGTTTCCTGACCGCTCAGTCGTCTGTGATGGTCGAGGCGGAGGCGCTCAAGGAGCGCGTCAAGACGCTCGAAGGAGAGTCTCCGCTGCGGAAGCTCGATCCGGCGACCGTCAAACCGTCGAAGTGGGCGAACCGACACGAGGCGTCGTTTCTCACTGCAGAGTTTCAGGAGCTGAAGGCAGAGATTGCGACCGCCGGCGGCAATGTTCAGCCGGTCAAGGTTCGCCCAGTACGGGTGTTGAACGGTTCAACACCCCCGACTGACGCGACCTACGAGCTGATCTTCGGCCACCGCCGGCATCGGGCATGCCTGGACTTGGGCATCCCCGTGCTCGCGGCCATTGAAGAGGCTTCGGATGTCAGCCTCTTCGAGCAAATGGAGCGGGAGAATCGAGGGCGAAAGAACCTGTCCGCCTGGGAGCAGGGCACCATGTATCGGAAAGCCCTCGACGACGGGCTTTACAGCTCACTGAGGCGTCTGTCAGAAGGCTTGGGGGTGGATGTGTCCCTAGTCTCAAAAAGCGTTTCCCTGGCGCGGCTGCCGGAACCGGTGGTCGCCGCGTTTCAGAGCCCGCTGGACATTCAGTTTCGTTGGGCTGCGCCCCTTGCTGAGGCGATGCAAAAGGACCCGGAGGGCACGCTCGAGAGGGCGCGAGCCCTGGCGGAGGCGCGTGGGGATTTGAACGCCGCGGGTGTCTTTTCCAAAGTCATCGGACTGCTGGACCCGGTGTTGAACGGCTTAACACCGACACCTCTGACGATCTCGAAGGCGGGGAAAATGGCGGGGAAACTGACGGCCGACAGCAAGGGTAGGGCGGTCGTCCGGTTCGAAGCCGGCGCCCTCCCGGAGTCCAAACGAAAGTCGCTGGTGAAAGTGATCGAGGACTTCCTGAAGGCCTGACGCAATAGTTGGTTCGCCCTGCTTTCTACGCTGGGCGAAGGTACGTCGGTGCCACAGGTGAGAGGCATTTCGGTCGGCTTGAACTCCGCCACGTAGCCTTTGAAACAGCCGCTCTCAACTTCAACGTCGCGGCAATGCGATCACCAACCGCCGCTCACTGAACTGGCCATGTCGCATTGTTCTTACTGGCCGGCCCCGAATGAACCTGTTCGGTTTTCATCCAGGCAGGCAGGCGAGGGATGAAAGACAATTGCAGTGCTGCGCAAAAAGTGCTTAAATGGTGCGCATATAGTGCAGACGCAAATGGAGTTTTGACATGGCCGAAACAGCAGTCATCGACGTCCCAGTGCTCGGTGAGACCTACCAGCACTTCATCGACTACCTCAAGGATCCGGATACCTCGGCGCCGGTGCTGTCGCCAAAGCGCTTCAGCCAGGCGCTGAACATCGACCTGCAGACGCTGGCCGAGCAGGCACACGTTCACCGCAACACCATCAGCCGCGCCCCTGGCTCGCGCGGCGTCCAGGACTTCCTGCGCGAGGCGCTGCGCATCATCAAGGCGGCGACCGACCTGACAGGTGACCTCAACAAGGCGCTGTTCTGGTACCGCACCGAGCCCTTGGCGGTGTTCGGCTACAAGACCGCCGAACGGTTGGCCTCCGAAGGGCGCACCGACGATGTTCTGCGCTACGTCAGCTCGCTAGAGGCCGGCGCCGCCGGATGATTTTCATTGAATTGGGGTCCGTCACGGCCTACCGCATGCACACGCCGAAGTGGGCGACCGCCCCCACGAGCGGGGCTGGCGCGGCGACACATGGCGGGCGCGCCAATCGCCCCGGCACACAGGCTCTCTACCTCGCGCTCGAGGCGGAGACGGCCGTCAAAGAATATCAACAGGTATCCCCGTTGATGCCGCCAGGCACGCTCGTGAGCTACACGGTGACCGTCAAGGCGGTCGTCGATTTCCGGCGCGGATACGACACGGCGGCTTGGTCACCTTTGTGGGAGGAGTTCTACTGCGACTGGCGCGAGCTCTGGTTCAACCAGCGCGTCGAGCCGCCCAGCTGGGTGCTGTCCGACGAAGCCCTGGCTGCGGGGGCGAAGGGCATCCTGTTCGGGTCGCGGATCGCGCCGGGTGGAAGCAACTTGGTGCTTTACTGCGAGATGCTGACCGCCGAAGACGCGCTGACCGTCTACGACCCGGCCGGCGCTCTGCCGAAGAACCAGAATTCCTGGCGATGACAGCAGGTGAGGGCGTACACGCCTGGCAGAATTCGTGTGATTCTCTAAGCAATCACATACATGATAAGTAACCTTATCATGATGCCAATAAAACGTCGACAAATAGCCTTGTTCTGAGCGACACTCGCGCAAGTGCCTGATTCGCATGGGAAGTGCCACGCATGACAAAGGCGGCGAACTGATCGTCAAGTCAATCGGCAAGGCAGCCGATGCCTCTAAAAGCGCCTTCGTGTCAGCTCATGTGTACTTAACTTATAAGAGTTATGTCGTTTTCATAACTCGACTAAGTAGCGTACGATCATCCGATGAACCCAGTCACCAACCCATTTGCCCCCGGCGCCGGATCACCTCCGCCCGAGCTTGCCGGACGTGACGAGTTGCGCGAAGCTGTGCGCGTTGCGGTCGAACGAACCCGGGCGGGAAGGTCAGCCCGCAGTGTTTTGATGGTTGGACTTCGCGGGGTTGGAAAGACGGTGTTGCTGGACCGGATGCGCGACGACGCCGAGGCCTCCGGTGTGCACACCATCCGGATTGAAGCCCCCGAGGATCGTTCGCTGCCAGCACTGCTGGCGCCGCAACTCCGCGTCGCGCTGCTGCGACTGAGCAAGACGGCGCAGGCAAAAGACCTCGCCATCCGCGGCCTGCGTGCACTTGCGGGCTTCGCCCAGGGCCTGAAGGTCGCCTATGGCGACATCGAGGTCGGGCTCGACTACGCCGCCGAAGCCGGCCTGGCAGACAACGGCGATCTCGAACACGATCTGCAGGCGCTGCTGGAGAGTGCCGGTGCCGCCGCGAAAGCGGCCTCGACCGCGTTGGTGATCTTCATTGACGAACTGCAGTACGTGCCCGAGGTGCAACTCGCGGCCCTCATCACCGCGATGCACCGGTGCGCGCAGCGCCAGGTTCCGGTGCTTCTCGTCGGTGCCGGGCTGCCTCAGTTGCGTGGCCGTATGGGCAATGCGAAGTCCTACGCCGAACGTCTTTTCGAGTTCCCCGAGATTGGCCCGCTGAGCACGGAGGCGGCGACCAAGGCGATCACTAAACCCATTGAAGCCGAAGGCGCAAAAATCACGGCCGGCGCCGTGCAGAAGATTCTGGCGGACACGCGCTGCTACCCGTATTTCCTACAGGAATGGGGGCAGCGCAGTTGGGAGGCCGCGCACGCCTCGCCGATCGAAACG
>JANLUW010000243.1:0-3821 GCA_031363645.1 Rhizobacter sp.
ACGGCGTCCTGCGTGTCGGCCTGGATGGTGCGCACGATGGCGGCAATCTGCCGCGTCGCGTCGCCGGAACGTTCGGCCAGCCGCTGCACTTCTTCGGCCACCACCGAGAAGCCACGGCCAGCCTCGCCGGCCGACGCAGCCTGGATGGCGGCGTTGAGCGCCAGCACGTTCGTCTGCTCGGTGATGTCGGAGATGAGCTCGGTGATCTCGCCGATCTCCTGCGACGATTCGCCGAGGCGCTTGATGCGCTTCGAGGTTTCCTGGATCTGGTCGCGGATGGAGTTCATGCCGTCGATCGTGTTCTGCACCGCCTGCCGCCCCGACTCGGCCGCAGCCAGGGACTGGCGTGCCACCTGCGCCGTTTCCTGCGCCTGCGTCGACACGTTGTTGATGCGGCCGGCCATCTGCAACACCGACTCGCCGGTGTCCCGAATCTCGCGCAGCTGCTCCGACGACGTCGCCAGCAGCTCGGTGGAGTTGGCCTCGACCTGCTCGGTGGTCGACGTCACTCGCGAGGCCGTGCCCTGCACCTGAGCGACCAGCGACCTCAGCTCTTCCACGGTGTAGTTCACCGAGTCGGCGATCGCGCCCGTGATGTCTTCCGTCACCGTGGCCTGCTGCGTGAGGTCGCCTTCCGCCACGCCTTGCAGTTCGTTCATCAAACGCAAGATCGCCGCCTGGTTCGCGTCGTTGACGCGCTTGGCCTCCTTTTCCTGACCTTCGGCTTCCACGCGCCGCGTCTGAGCCAGGGAGGCGCGCTGGCCTTGCTCGGAAACGTAGAGCCGCAAGAAGCCGGCGCCACCGACGAAAACCAAAATCGCCGACAACACGAGCATCAGGATCGTCCAGCCGCTCAGGCCGGTTTCCGAGCCCAGGCGATCCTGCACGGACTCGAGGTTCTTTCTCAACGGTTCGCTGTCGGCAATGATCGCGCTCTGGGCTTCGCGCGCAGAGTTGAGGCCCGGCATGCCATTCAGGATGATGACCCCGCGAGCCTTGGTCTCCTGGTAGAGCTTGGCCAGGGCGAGGAACCGTTCGCGCAGTTGAGCGTCACGCGTTCCGGGCAAACCCAGCTGCGGATTGCCGTCCAGCAGGCCCTTGTTCAGATCTTCGAACTGCGTGAGGTCTGTTCCGAGCAGAAAAACGGCTTCGGGATTGACGCCTTCTGCAGTCAGGAACTCATTGGCCGACTTGCCGATGCGCTGGGTCAACATGACGAGCTGCCCGAGTGAGGCGACTTCCGAGGAACTCGCATCGCGTTGGAGCTTGAGCGCCAGGATGGCGTCGGCGGATTCGAGCAATTCGAAGGACTGCTTGTTGATGGCCCGCAGTGCCTGGCTCACTTCGGTCAAAGTTTTCTGCTGGGTCAAAATGACGGCGGAATTCTTCTCGGCACGGTCGACCAGCGGCAAGGCAGCGTCCAGCGAGTCCTGCACACCGGCCGGGGCAGCGGCCAGTCCTCCGGTTCCGTTTTTCAGGTTACGGACGTTCCCAGCCAGAACTTCCGAGCTTTCTTTCACCTCGAAAAATGCACTCGGGCTGCCCGATAGCGCCTGCGAGACCGCCTTCGCCAATCTCTGCGATTGCATCAGCGCCTGACCGCTTGCTGAAATCTGGGAGGAGCCGCGGCTCGCGAGGATGGACGACAGCACCGTCAACACGATGAGTCCCAACAGTCCGATGCCCAGGACAGCCAGCAGAATCCGCTGCTGCTCCGCAACCGCACGCTGGCCGATGAGCGGCAGGGTCGTGCGCCGTTGCACGTTTTGGAACTCGCCTTCCTGAACACGCGTTTCCAGGAAATCGGCCGCCTCGGATGGCATGGCCTCGGAAATGATGGATCCGTGCAGCGAATCCTGCGCGGCCGGCGTCGGGCCGACCTCGGCAATGTCCCCCAACGGCAGATCCATCACGGCGGCGCTGCCGCTTGCGTTTTCCGCACTCCCGGTACCGCCCGCCTGCGCGTAAGCATCCGCAAACGCAGCATCGTGCTCGAGCACGTCGTGCTCGGGCGCCGCGCCCTTCTGGCCCCATCCCTTGATTCGGTTCACGAAGCTCATATAGCCCTCTTGCGGTTGTGCTGCTCTTGGCGCACCGGAGTCACGGCGGTCTAGCCGACGATCCTCAAAAACGATTCGTCTTCGGCGAGTTCGGCCAGTCGAAGTTCCTGCCAGACGCGCCCCGCGGCGTCGCGGAATCTGGCGCCGGCAAAAGCCGGGCGCACCGTTTGGTCATCGGCTTCCTGCGTCAGTTCTTCAGTGCTGCGCAAGCCCGACAGCCGATCCACCATCAAAACGCAGTTGATGTCGAAAGCCGCGTTGAAGCCCACCAGCCGGGCTTGATCCCGGCCGGACTCGGTGGCCTTCACGCCCAGAAAGCCCGCGAGGTCGACGACGCCATGCAGATGGCCTCGCAGGTTGGCCACACCGAGGAACCAGCGATGGCTGTGCGGCACAGGCTGCAGCGGCACCGTGGCGAAGATTTCGCCCGCGTCGCCGAGCGGAAAGAGAAAGCCCCGCGCGCTGCACTCGACCGCCAGCCACGACTTGGCCAGGGGCTCGGTACGCGCCGCCTGCAACCGCTCGGCGAGCCGGGCCTGAAGGTCGCGCAGTGCCTGCTTGTTCGCCATTCGACTCGGGGATCAGTCGAACGCGTGGATCTTGGCCATCAGCTCGGTCGCGTCGACCGGCTTGACGATGTAGTCGCGTGCACCCTGGCGCATGCCCCAGACCTTGTCGGTCTCCTGGTTCTTGCTCGTGCACATGATCACCGGCACGGTCGAGAAGCGCGGGTCGCGAGTGATGGCTCGCGTGAGCTGGAAACCGTTCTGGCCGGGCATCACCACGTCCATCAGGATGAGGTCGGGCTTGTCTTCGCCGAGGCGCTTCATGGCTTCTTCGCCGTTCTCGGCCGTGCGCACTGCGAAGCCACCTTTTCCCAACAACTCGGAGAGGTGATGCAGCTCGGTCTTCGAGTCGTCGACGACGAGGATCTTCTGGATCGGCATGGGGGCGATTCCTTGATTCGGCCAGTCGCCGCGGCAGCAGACGCCCGCAGCCTTAGGCGGCGCGGCGGTGCTGTTGCACGGCCTGCAACAGCTGATCTTTGGTGAACGGCTTGGTCAGATAGTCTTCCGATCCGACCATCCGGCCACGTGCCTTGTCGAACAGGCCGTCTTTCGACGACAGCATGATGATCGGCACGGCCGAAAACTTGGCGTTGCGCTTGATGATCGCGCAGGTCTGGTAGCCGTCGAGGCGCGGCATGAGGATGTCGCAGAAGATGAGGTCGGGGTCGTGATCGTTGACTTTCGAAAGCGCGTCGAACCCGTCTTCGGCCAGCAGCACTTCGTAGCCGCCCTGCTTCAGAAAGATTTCTGCGCTGCGCCGGATGGTGTTGCTGTCGTCGATGACGAGCACCTTCAATGCTGCTGCGCTGCTGACCCCGGCTGCGTCCGTCACCTGCTGTTCTCCCTGGTTGCCGATGGGTTCGCGGTGCGGGATCAGATCTGCACCATCTCGAAGTCTTCCTTGCGCGCGCCGCATTCCGGGCACGTCCAGTTCATCGGCACTTCGGCCCAGCGAGTGCCTGCGGCGAGCCCGTGTTCCGGGTCACCGGTCGCTTCGTCGTAGATCCATCCGCAGATCAGGCACATCCAGGTCTGGTGTTCGCTCACGTCTCATTCGGCCGGGGATGGCTTCACTACAATGCAACCAGATTGTAGACATGGCCCTTCGCAGAAATGCAAGGCTGTGTAGGGACATACGCAACATTCTTCACGTTCGGCTAGAGGTCTCTGAGGCCCTTTCAGAACGGCTCTC
>JANLUW010000257.1:0-3696 GCA_031363645.1 Rhizobacter sp.
ATCCGTTGTGCAGGCGACAGACGCACAGTGGGAGCGTGCTCGGCACCGTGAAGCGGTCATTGCAGGTCTAGTGAACGGCGATGAACTTTCCGACCAGGTCACACGCGCGTCGACTCGACTCGGGGTCTCCCGCCGCACTGTATTCCGATGGCTTGCCGCCTACCGCGACACTCCGCAGACATCGTCACTGCTGGCACGCCCGGGAGGCACGCCCGCCGGCGCACGCCGCATCGATGCCCGTCTCGAGAAATTGATCGCAGAAGGGTTCTGTCGCATTAAGAATTTTGCTGCTCAATGAGGCGCTACCTGTAGCGTTTGATGAGGGTTGAAACGCTACAGGTAGCGTATGGACCACCTTCAATTTCCTTATTGCGACAGAGCCATGGCGGACGATTCACCGCCTGGGCCTTCGATGGCATGAAGGTCGGTGACCAGTTGCAGGCACGCGGGCCGCTGGGAACCTTCACGATGCGAACCCCCGCCACAACACCCTTGCTGTTCATCGCTGGCGGTACCGGGCTGGCGCCGGTGCTGGCATTGATCGAGCAGCAGGTGCGCTTCGATGCACAGCGCGACATGGTGTTGCTGTGGGGCATGCGTCGCAACGCCGACTTCTATGCCTTGGATGCACTGCGTGAACTGCTGGTGCTGGCGCCGGGCCTGCACGTGCGACTGGTCGCCGAACTGGCCGACGATGCGGCGCAAGCCAGCGAGCGCATGACCGTCGAGGCCGGCACCGTACTCGATGCGCTGGCCCGCGATCCTGCCGTGCTCACCGGGCGCGACCTCTACATTGCCGGCCCGCCAGCGATGCTGCGCGGCCTGACTCAGGTGCTGAACGCGCAAGGGGTCGACAGCCGCCGGGTGCACATCGATTCCTATGGCGTCTGAGTCGGCGCCCGACCCCCTCACCCCACCAACAAGCTCTCAGGAGAAAACCTCATGACCAGCCGACAAGTCGTTCTGTGCCACCCGGTTCGCACTGCCATCGGTACCTACGGCGGCAGCCTCAAGGACATGCCTGCGCCGGAACTTGGCGCCGCGGCGATCCGCGAAACACTCAAGCGCTCGGGTCTCGCGGCCGACAAGATCGAGACCCTCGTGATGGGCAATGTGATCCAGGCCGGCGTGAAGATGAATCCTGCACGCCAGGCTGGCATTGCCGCTGGGCTGCCAGTAGAAGTTCCCGCGCTTACCGTCAATCGCGTCTGCGGCTCCGGTGCCCAAGGCGTGGCAAGCGCAGCGCTCGAAATCTGGTCCGGCATGATCGACTGCGCCATTGCCGGCGGCATGGAGAACATGGATCGCGCTCCCTACCTGCTGCCGCAGGGCCGCTGGGGCGCGCGCATGGGCGACGTGACGCTGTTCGACAGCATGCTGTACGACGGACTGAACGATGCCTTCAGCGGCAAGCATTCGGGCTGGCACACCGAGGACCTGGTGTTGAAGAACAGCATCAGCCGTGAAGACCAGGACCGCTGGGCCCTGCGTTCGCAGCAGCGCTTCAGCGCGGCGCAGGCGGCCGGCAAGTTTTCCGCCGAGATCGCGGCGATCGAAGTGCCCGGCCGCAAGGGCCCGACCGTGTTCGACAAAGACGAGCACAACCGGCCCGAGACCACAGCCGAATCGCTGGCCAAGCTCAAGCCCGCCTTCCGCAAGGAAGGCACCATCACCGCCGGCAATGCGCCGGGGCTGAATTCGGCCGGTGCGGCGATGGTGGTATCTCATTCCGCTTGGGCCGAGAAGAACGGCCTGGTGCCGATGGCACGGCTGGTGAGCTATGGCATCGGTGCGGTGGAACCGGGCATGTTTGGTCTGGGCCCGGTTCCTGCGGTGCGGCAGGCGCTGGCTCGCGCCGAGTGGTCGGTGGGGCAAGTGGATCGGGTCGAGATCAACGAGGCCTTCGCCGCCATCGCACTGGCGTGCTTGCGCGAGATTGGCTTTGCCGAGGACATCGTCAACGTCGAAGGCGGTGCCATTGCGCATGGCCACCCGATCGGAGCCAGCGGCGCCGTGCTGGCCACGCGCTTGATCCATTCGATGAAGCGCGACGGCTGCAAGCGTGGCATCGTCACCTTGTGCATTGGCGGCGGCCAGGGCATTGCGCTGGCGATCGAGATGCTCTGAGTCAGAAACGACACAGGAGCTGCGATACGCCTGCTCTCGGCATCGTTTTTCTGGCGCTACGACGCGTTTTTCACTGGATGGTGCACTCATCGAATTGGAGACAGCATGTCAGACCAACAAAGCAAGCTCGAACCGCTTGATCCCGGCCGCGTCAATTCCATGGACCCAGTCGAGTTGCAGTACTGGTGCAAGGAACTCCATTGCACGGAGGCCGCGTTGAAGGATGCAGTGTCCAAGGTCGGCGAGCACGTGACGGTGGTGCGCCAGCAACTGGCGTCGCGCCGGTAATGCGACAAGTCCTGCTCTTGACTGTCAATCGTGAACCCAATCTTTGCGAACTGCCGTCAGTGCGACGTCGCCTGGATTCACTTCGATTCAGTTGGCGTTTGATCTTCAAAGGGCGGTCAAGATGGAAATCAAAGTTCTGGGCTCAGGCTGCAGCAAGTGCCACAGCACCATCGGCATCATCGAACGGGCCGCGCATGCCTCGGGCGTCGAGGTTGAAATCGTCAAGGTAGAGAACCCCGACGAGATCAAGCGCTCAGGTGCTCGGGACACCCCGGCGGTGATGATCGACGGCAAGGTCGTACACAGCGGCGGCCTTCCCTCGCACGAGGAAGTGCAAACGTGGCTGAAGCCGGGCCCCATCGGGTTTCTGAACCAACCGACCCGACATTTGTTCTTCACGGGCAAAGGCGGCGTTGGCAAGACTTCGTTGTCGACCGCCGCCGCGCTGACGCTCGCGGACGCGGGCAAGAAAGTGCTGCTGGTCAGCACCGACGCCGCATCGAACCTCGACGAAATGCTCGGCATCGAGCTTCGCAACACACCTGTGCCCGTGCCCGGCGCGCCCGGCCTGTCGGTGCTGAACATCGACCCCGACAACGCGGCAGAGTCCTATCGGCAGCGGGTTCTGGCGCAAATGGACACGGGCGCCAGCGCCGAAGAAATCTCGACCGTGCGCGAGCAGCTGTCCGGCGCCTGCACCACGGAGATCGCCTCCTTCGACGAGTTCGCCTCCCTCCTGTCCGACGATGCCGAACACTACGACCACATCGTCTTCGACACGGCACCGACCGGGCACACCTTGCGGTTGCTCAGTCTGCCCAAGGCATGGACTGGATTTCTGGACGGCAACGACCGCGGCGCCTCCTGCCTGGGGCCACACTCGGGCTTGAAGATGCAGGAGGTCCGGTTCAAGGCCGCGCTCGACGCCTTGAGCGATCCGGCGAAGACCACGGTGATCCTGGTGACACGGCCGGACAAGGGCGCCATTGCCGAAGCGGCGCATACGTCGGGCGAGTTGCATGACCTGGGCTTGAACAACCAGCGGCTGGCGATCAACGGCGTATTCCACGCCAGCGAGCGCACCGATGCGGTGGCTTGCGCCATCGAGAATCTGGGGCAGCAGGCGCTGGACGCGATGCCACAGTCGCTGCGCGCGCTGCCGCAGGACCGGGTGCCGCTGCGGGCTTTCGACACGGTTGGCCTGCCCGCCTTGCGCGCACTGCTGACCACCGGCGGAGGCCCGATCACACCTCACGCGACTTCTGTCGTGGGAACCAGCGA
>JANLUW010000268.1:0-2705 GCA_031363645.1 Rhizobacter sp.
CAGCGGCAGCAAAGTGCTGCCCGCCATGACGATGACCATCGCGGTGCGCTTCAAAATGTAGGTGCTCATCATCCGGTTCTTGTGTGTTGCCGTTGCAAAAGAGTTCTCGACATGGATTTGATGGCTTTGCCCGACCCCTCATGTTGCGCTGCATCAATGAGTTGCCAACCATGTTGCGGATCGGTGTCACTCGGAGTTTTTCGGCACGCGCCAGGATGCAGGTCAAGCCGCGCACTGCTACGCTTGTGCACCACGGGTAGCGCATGTCGACTTGTCCGATTTCGATCGCCTTACCCATGAAGCTGCTGCGTGCTGGGATGGCCGAGAGTTGCCCGGGACGGTGGCGGCGCGTCGAATCGATCGCGTTGCTGGCGACGATTCCGGCCTTCTACCTGGCCATGCTGCCCGGCCAACGTGTGTTCAGCGCGATGCTCTACCTCGTGGCGCTCATCGTCAGTGCAGGCGTGACGTTGACAGAGGTGATCGCCGCCCGCGAACAGCGGCCGCACCACCCGGCGCGCCGGCGCAGCTACCTCGGCCTGCTGCTTGGCGTGGCACTGCTGCTTTGCGCCGCGCTGCCACAGGGCGACTCGCCGGACCTGTTGATTCTGCGGCTCGGCACCGCGGCGCTCGTGATCCTGCGGTGGAGCGAATCGGTTTTGCCCGTGGCGTGGCGCGGCAGCCTTCCGCAATTGCTCGGCATGGGCATGGGCGTGCTCGGCCTGTGCGGGCTGGGGTTTTGGTGGCTGGAGCCCAAGGCGAACACTTTCGGCGACGGGCTCTGGCTGGCCTTCACCACCGCCGCGACCGTCGGCTATGGCGACATCGTTCCGAGCTCGCCTGCGGCCAAGATCTTCGCGGTGTTCGTGGTGTTGATGGGGCTGGCGGTGCTGTCGCTGGTCACGGCGTCGATCGCGGCGCTGTTGGTTCAGACCGAGGAGCGGCGCATCGAACACGAGTTGCTGCGTAACCTGCACCGCGAGTTGCAGGTGATACGCGACGAGCTCGCCACGATCCGGCGCGAAAGCCCCCGCGCTGTCGCCGCCGCCGATGCCAGGGCGCCGTGACGCCGAACTGACCCTCACGCCCAGCGCACAGATCGCGGGCGGCGAAGCTGTTAAGGTCAATCGCGTGGCCGTCAGGGCCTCTCCCTCAGCTTCGGGTCACGCGTGAATCCAGCCGTCCACATCGCCATCCTCGACGACGAAGTCGACATCACCCTCCTGCTGGCCAACTACCTGCAGGGCCAGGGCTATCGCGTCACGAAATTGCACAGCGGCCGCGCCTTGACGGCGCTGATGCCGGTCGATCCACCCGCGCTGGTCTTGCTCGATCTGGGCCTGCCCGGCGAGGACGGTTTTGGCATCGCCCGCCAATTGCGCGAGCACTGGCACTGCGGCCTGGTCATCGTGACCGGCCGGGGCGATGCGGTCGACAAGGTGGTGGGGCTCGAGGTCGGCGCCGACGACTACGTGACCAAGCCGTTCGACCTTCGCGAATTGGTCGCGCGCATCAAGGCGGTCTTGCGGCGCATCGCGCCCGACGACGCCATCGCCCACGCGGCCCCCGCACCGGCCGCGCCGAACGCAGCACGTACCACGCTGCATTTCGCCGGTTGGGAACTCGGCGTCGATGCGCGCCGGCTCGTCAGTCCGCAAGGCGCCGATGTGGCCTTGACGAGCGGCGAGTTCGATCTGCTGTGCGCCTTTGCAAAGCACCCGGGCCGCGTGTTGTCGCGCGACTTTTTGCTGGCGCAAACCCACCGTCGCGAGAGCGGGCCGTTCGACCGAACCGTCGACGTGCAGGTCGGGCGCCTGCGAAGAAAACTCGGCGACGATGCCGACGACCCGAAGGTCATCAAGTCGGTGCGCAGCGCAGGCTACATCCTCGTTCCGACGGTCACCAGCGCTTGAATCGATAAATGAGCCCCCGCCCGTGCTCACACGCACGCCCATGACCGCTCCGACACTCACCGCCCCCGCGCCGGCCCTGCCCTCCGGCACCGACGAGAACACGGTCTTCAGGTCGCTCTTCTTCGCCTACCCCGATTCGATGTTGCTGGTCGACACGGCCGGCGTGATCGTGCTGGCCAATCCGTCGGCCGAACGCTTGCTGGGCTACGCGCCACACGAGCTGATGGGCTTGAATGTCGACGCCCTGGTGCCCGATGGCATCCGGCCGCGCCACGAGGCTTATCGGCGAGCCTATGGCCGAGCACCACGCGCCAGGCCGATGGGCATGCAGATGGAACTCGTCGCCCGGTGCAAGGACTGCAGCGAGGTGGTGGTCGAGATCGCACTCAGCCCGCTGCAGGATCACGGGCTGCCGCTCGTCGTCGTGGCGATCCGCGACATCGGCACCTATCCGCGCGTCAAGCAAGCCTTGCAGCGGGCGCACTACAGCGAACACCTCGCGCAACTCGGGCGCTTGGCGGTCGATGCGCGCGATCCGCAGGTGGTGGTGGACCAAGTGCCGGTGATCGCGGCCGCGGCGCTCGGGGTCGAGGTGGCGCTGGTGTTCCTGCTCGAAGGCGACCGCGCCGCGCTGCGCGTTGCCAGCGGCATCGGCACGGTGGCCGGCGAAGAGGTCGGCGCGCGCGTGCCCTACCGGCCCGATACCTCACCCGGCCTCGTGCTCTCGCAAGCGGTGCCGCTGATCGTGGCCGACTACCGCACCGAGGCGCGCTTCGTCGTGCCGCAGGCTTA
>JANLUW010000282.1:0-4472 GCA_031363645.1 Rhizobacter sp.
CCCCCTGTTCTTTGAAGATTTCACAAATCAATGTCGACCACGAGGATTCTTCGGCCCGCCGGCTTCAGCACCCTTGATGCGGATCAAGCGAATCGGTCGCGGCGTCGAGAATCTGCTCGCCGTGTTGCTCGAGGTCGTCGAACTGGCCGCCGTGCAGTGCCCAGGCGAACACGCCGAGGATGCCGAGCACCAGCACGGCCGACAGCGGGATGAGCAGGTAGAGGATCTCCATGTCGCGGCAGGCCTCTATCGCGCGAGCCGCAGCGAGTTGACGACGACGACCAGCGAGCTCGTCGCCATGCCCAGCCCCGCGGCCCATGGCGGCAGCATGCCGAGCAGCGCGAGCGGCACGCAGGCGGCGTTGTAGGTCGCAGCCCAGGCGAAGTTTTGATGCACCACGCGCAGGGTTCGCTTGGCGAGCGCGCGCGCGGCGACCACGTCTGCGAGCGCGTTCGAGACCAGCACGCCATCGGCCTGCGCGCGCGCGATTTGTGCGCCCTCGCCCATCGCGAGCGACACGTCGGCCTGCGCCAGCACCGGCGCGTCGTTCACGCCGTCACCGATCATCGCGACGCGCTCGCCTCTGGCTTGCGCCGCGCGCACCGCGGCGAGCTTGTGCTCGGGCGTCATGCCGCCGTGCGCATCGGCGATACCGACGAGCTGCGCCACGTGCGCCACCCGCGCCGGGTCGTCGCCCGAAAGCAGCGCGACCCGGACGCCGTCGCGCTGCAGCGCGCGCACCGCGTCGGCCGCACCATCGCGCAGCACCTCGGCGAATTGAAAGCGCGCGACGGCCACGCCGTCACGGCTCAACCAGCATTCGGCGGCTTGAGGACTTTCGGCTTGGCTCCCTCTCCCTCTTGGATAGGATGGGGTGAGGGCCGACGCAGCGACACTGTGCCCCTCGCAGCCCCTCACTTCAGCCCTCTCCCCGGGCGGGCGAGGGAGCAAGACCGAGCACTTGCCCAGGCGCCACACGGCGCCATCGTCGGCGCGGCCCTGCACGCCCTCGCCCGCGGTTTCGCCCAGATCGCGCCAGACCCTGCCTGCGCCCTCGCGAACGATCATCTTCGCCAGCGGGTGCGACGACCAAGCGGCGAGTGACGCGGCGATGTCGCGCGCGCCAGCGTCGGTGATGGCGTCAGTATCGGCATCGGTGACAGGCGCATCACCATCGACCCGCGTCATCAGCATCCCCTCGCCTTTCGTTTCGGCGGGCGTGCAGGTCAGTGTGCCGGTCTTGTCGATGAACAGCGTTTGCATGTGCGCGAGGCCTTCGATCGCGTCGATCCGGCGCAGCAGCACGCCGCGGCGCGCCAGCGCCATGGCCGACGACAGCAACGCAGACGGCGCCGCCAGCGAGAGCGCACACGGGCAGGTCACGATCAGCACCGAGACCGCCACCCACACGGCGCGCGACGGGTCGATCACGCTCCACACCGCTGCCCCGCCGCCGGCCAGCAGCAACACGGCCCACAAGAACGGCGCGGCCCAGCGGTCGGCGCCGCCGAATACCGTGGGGCGCTGGCTGCGCGCGTCGCGCATCATCGCGACGATCGCCTCGAAGCGGGTGTCGGCTCCCACACGATCGACGCGCATCGCAACAGGCGCACCGAGGTTCATGCTGCCGGCGACGACCGCGTCGCCCACCGCCTTGTCGACCGGCGCCGATTCGCCGCTCAGCAGCGATTCGTCAGCCCGTGTGCGGCCTTGCGTCAACACGCCGTCGGCGCAGAAGGCCTGGCCCAGCGGCACGCGCACGATGTCGCCGCGCTCGAGCCGCAGCACGCTGACGGCGGCCACGCTGCCATCGGCCCCTTCGCGCAACGCGACCTCGGGCAGGCGGCCGATCGAGTCTTCGAGCGACGCCTCGGCGTGGTGGCGAGCGCGCATCTCCAAGTAGCGGCCGGCGAGCAAAAAGCTCACGAACATGGTCAGCGAATCGAAGTAGACCTCGCGGCCGAAGATGCCACCGGGGTCGAACGCCGCGCCGCTGCTTGCGATGAACGCGACGAGCACGCCGAGGGCCGCGGGCACGTCCATGCCGATGCGGCCCGAACGCAGTGATCGAAATGACCGAAGCGAGCGCCACGCACCACTGAAGAACGGCGCAGCGGCGAACAGCATCACCGGCAGCGTGAGCAGCCAGCTGCCCCAGTCGAGCAAGCGCTTCAGATCGGGCGCGAGCTGGGCTGCATTGGCAAGGTACGACGGCGTCGCCATCATCATCACCTGCATCGCGCAGAACGCAGCGACGAACAGGCGCCACAGCGCATCACGCGACTCCTTGCGGCGCATCGCACGCGCGCCCGCAGCGGTGTCGGGCACGGCCGCGTAGCCGGCGCGTTCGATGGCCGCCACCAGCGCCGAGGGCCGTGTGCGTTCGGGCTGCCATTGAACGGTGGCGCACTGAGCTGCCGCGCTCACACGCGCATCGACCACGCCATCGACGCGCCGCAGCGCCTGCTCGACCACCGTGGCGCAGGCGGCGCAATGCATGCCGCCGATGCGCAGCGACGATTCGGCGTTGGGCGCACCGCTGCGACCCGGCAGCCAGCGGGTGAAGCGGGCGAGCTCGACCCGGTCGTCGAGCACCGACGCGGGCGCAGCGCTCGGTTTAGGTTTCGGCCCCGGTCGCCCGGTCAATGGTTCAGCAACGGCGGCGTCTTGCATCGTGAGGTCGATGATCGACCGCGCACGCTGCCGAGGGCTTGATGCAAATCAACCGGCGGGCTGCGAGCCCGCCACCGGGCGGCCGTCGAAACCGGTCCAGCAGCGCGCGTCGAAGTCGTAGAGCTTGCAGCGACGTGCGGTGTCTGCGTACCAGCGCCACGAGAACGGCTGGACGATGATCGCGCCGGCCAATTTGCGCTCGAGCAAAGCCTGCGCGTGCACGAGCCGATACAGCGGCACGCTCATGTCAACGTGGTGCGCGGTGTGTTCCATGATGTGGTGCAGCACCGCTCCCATCGGGCTGCGAAACGTCAGGTGCACCGTCGTCGAGACGAACGGTTGCGAGGCCGACCAGCTCGGCTTGTCGGCACACCACGCGACGCCCGGGTGCGTGTGGTGCACGTACACGACGAAGCCGATCATGCCGTTCCACACGATGAACGGCAGCGCGAAGCCGACCGTCACGACCCAGGCGATCGACTGGTTCGTCGCGAGCGCCGCGGCGGCGAGACCGGCCACCCAAACGAGTGCGAACGCCGACACGAGCAGGCAGTCCGAGGTGAATACGCGGCGGCGCGTGGGCATCGTCGAGCGGCTGGGGAAGAACATGCGCACCCACCAGATCTCGATCAGGTAGTAGAGCCACGGCGCCCAGCCACTGCGGTACACGCGCTCGAGCGCGCGCTTCCACTTCGGCAACGCCTGAAATTCGGCGAGCGTTCGTGGCTGCCAGACAAAGTCGAAATCCTTCAGGTTCGTGTAGCCGTGGTGCACGATGTTGTGCCCTATCTCCCACAAGCTGTAGGGCGTCAGCGACGGCAAAAAGACGATGCGCCCGAGCCAGCGGTTCAGGCCGCGGTGGGGCGTGAAGCTCTGGTGGCAGGCGTCGTGCCCGAGGATGAACAGGCGGCTGATGACGATGCCGGTGGCGGCACCTGCCAGCAGTTGCAGCCACGGGCTGTGCGCCAGGATCGTCACCGCGAGGCCGGCCGCGAACAGCGTCACGTCGAGCAGCACCAGCGCGAGCGCACGCGCCGTGCTGCGCGACGAGATCGGCGCGAGCCACGCCCGGATCACCTTGCGGTGCGGGATGGCCGCGGCTGGTGACGACCAGCTCAAAACCGGCGACCGATGCCCACGCCGATCAACCATGGATCGACCTCGAACGTGCCGACCTCGGTGCCGGCGGAACTGACATCGGTGCGAATCTGCACCTTCTTCGCGTCGACGTTGAAGTACGTGTTCTTTATGAACTCGCAGTCGAAGCCGACCTGCACCGCGAGCCCGACGTTGTTCTTGCTCAGGCTCGGCTGCGGTGCGGTTTGCACCGCCGGATCGAAGCGCACGCTCGAGAAGCGCGTGTAGTTCAGGCCCGCACCCACGTACGGCTTGAAGGCGCCGAACGAGGTGAAGTGGTACTGCGCCGTCAAGGTCGGCGGCAGGTGCTTGAGCGAACCGATGTCGGTGCCGTTAGAGCGGATCGTCTGCTTTTGCGGGTAGGTCAGCACCAGTTCGACCGCGATCTGTGGCGTGAGGAAGTACGAGATGTCGACCCCGGGGATGACCTTGTCGTTGATCGTCAGGTCGAGCCCGGTCGAATCCTTGTTGGCGCTTTGGAGATCGACGGCACGCAAGCGCACGAGCCATGGCGCGTCCGTCGCCTGCGCTTGCGCGGCCAGCGGCAGCAAAGTGCTGCCTGCCATGACGATGACCATCGCGGTGCGCTTCAAAATGTGGGTGCTCATAATCCAGTTCTTGTGTGTTGTCGTTGCAAAAGAGTTCTCGACATGGATTTGATG
>JANLUW010000289.1:0-2758 GCA_031363645.1 Rhizobacter sp.
ATGTGCAAGGCGATGAACCGCTCGTTCTTCAACGTGATTTTGGGCGGCTTCGGCGGCGAGGCCACGACTGCCGGCGGTGTCAAGGCCGAAGCGCGCCCGGTCAAGACCGGCAGTGCCGATGACGCGGCCTTCGTGCTCGGCAATGCCGAGTCGGTGATCATCGTGCCGGGCTACGGCTTGGCGGTCGCACGCGCGCAGCACGCAGTGAAAGAACTCGCGGCCAAGCTGACCGCCAAGGGCGTCAACGTCAAATATGCGATCCACCCGGTCGCCGGCCGCATGCCGGGCCACATGAACGTGCTGCTGGCCGAGGCCGAAGTGCCGTACGACCAGGTCTTCGAAATGGAAGACATAAACGGCGAATTCGGCCAGGCCGACGTGGTGATCATCCTCGGCGCCAACGACGTGGTGAACCCCGCCGCGCACATCAAGGGCAGCGCGATCTACGGCATGCCGATCCTCGAGGCCTACAAGGCCAAGACCATCATCGTCAACAAGCGCTCGATGGCCTCCGGCTACGCCGGCCTCGACAACGAACTCTTCTACATGGACAAGACCATGATGGTGTTCGGCGATGCAAAGAAGGTGGTCGAGGACATGGTCAAGGCGATCGAGTAGCGGCCTTCGGCAGCCGTGTAATACACTCAATTGTATCGTATTCAAGGTTGCCGCCATGACCCTAACCGTTCGCCTCGACGCCGCCACCGAAACCGCCCTCGACCGCTACTGCGCCGAGCGCGGCGTGACCAAGAGCCTGGTCGTGCAGGAGTCGCTGGCGGTGTACCTGCTGGCCGACGCGGCACTGCCGCGTCAAGGCTTGTCGACCGGTGTCAGCGAGAACTACAAGGCGTTCGCCGATGCCGGCCTGATCGGCGCGGTGGCATTGGGGCGCGGCGCCGACAAGGCAGGCGTGCGAGCGCAGATGGCCGAGCATTTCGCGCAACGCAAGGCGCGCCGAGGCGGCGCGTGACCGTCGCGCTTCACGGCCCGCCCGCGTCATCCGTTCTGATCGACACCGGCTTGCTGGTGGCGCTGTTCGATCAGCTCGATGCGCACCATGGCGCGGCCATGAAGTGGATGGCCGGCAACTCGGCTTCGCTGCTCACCGTCGCGCCGGTGCTGACCGAAGCCTCGTTCTTCTTGCCCGCGCGCCTGCGCGCCTCGCTCGCCCGCTTGGCAGCCCGCGGTGTGCTGCAACTGCACTTGCCCGATGCCGACGGCTATGCGCGCATCGCGCAGTTGTTCGTCAGGTACGCCGACCAAAATCCCGACTGGGCAGACCTTGAATTGATCTGGCTCGCAGAAGCCACCGGCATCACGCGCATCGCCACGCTCGACGTGGCCGACTTCAGCGTCTACCGCATCCATGGGCGCAAGCGCTTCGAACTCGAACTGCTGCGCTGATTCTTGAGGCAGCCAGCAAGGCGCGCGTTCAATGCATCTTGTCGCGCGGTGGCTTGCGGAACGACTTCGGCGTGTAGACGTTGCCGTCCCACTCGCCGCGGTCGCGGGCGCGCTGAATCGCTTCATCGGCCGCCTTGCGCGCACGCTCGGCTTCTCGGCGCGCGTCGCGCCAGTGCCAAACTTGAAGACCGAGGCGGCGAATCGCAAAGGCGACACGGCGCACTGCCGTGTCGAACCGATAGCGTCGCGGCGCGCTGACGAACAGCCGCAGCAGCAGCACGAAGCAGACCGTGAAAACGATCGCGGCGAAGACACGTTCGATCATGGCGAGATGGCGCGGTGGCGGTGGGGTTTTGGGGGGCGGCGCTGGTGGCGAGTCTGCGGCCGATTATCGAACGTCTGTGGCACGACCGCACGCCGAATTCTTGCGCGACATGATGCACTGCGCTGTGCAGCGTCGCCAAGTCGAGGGGAAGCCGACCGTGATGAGCGAACACTGGCCGAAATACGGCGCAGCGACGATGCTGGCCTGCGCCACCGCCGGCATGCTCTGCGCCCCGCCTGCGCAAGCAGAAGACGGCATCGACGCAACGGCGCTGCGCCAGTTCGGTGGCCGCTACGCCATCGATTGCACCGACCCGGCCGGCACGCAATTGCGCGTCGCGGCCGATGCCTTGATTGTCGAGCAGGCCGGTCAGCGCATGACCGGGCGCAACCCGGTCAGCGCCTACGGCCACTTCGGCGCCAGTGCGCCGCCGAAGAATTTTCAGATCGCGCTGAGTGGCGAAGTGCGCAGCGCAGCCCGCAGTGAAGCGCGCGGCGGCCCGAGGCTGATCTTCCTGGTCTACGCCGACGAGGCTGGCCCCTACATCGTGATCGATGGCGACGCGCGAGTCAGCGCCGCGCTGACTCAGGCATTGACGACACCGCGTTGTCGCCGCTGCGGGCCGCGCGGCGCCCCGCTGCCGAGCGCCATCCCCGCCATGTCGGTGCTGATCGCCGACCCGGCTTTCAAACTCGCCTACCTGCGCGCGATCGGCGCCAAGGCATCGGCGCGCTGGCTCGCGCGCTTGGACGGCCCGGCGCCGCCGACGCGTGCACAACGCCTCGACGGCACGCCTTATGTGGTCGTCGCAATCTGCAAGGCACACGATTGCTACGACCACAGTGCGGTCTTCTTGTATTCGGCCGCGCGGCAGCGCGTGGTCGGGCTGATCCAGCAACGCGGCATGAAGACGCTGGCCCGCGCGCCGGGCCCGATGCTCGCCTCTCAACTCGACTGGCTGTGGTGCAAGGAATGGCGGCAACAGTGAGCGCCAAGGCCGATCAGCCGCCGTGCCGGGCGCGCCAACGA
>JANLUW010000301.1:0-2041 GCA_031363645.1 Rhizobacter sp.
TACACCGCGCGCCACCACACCTTCTTCGAGATGCTGGGCAACTTCAGCTTCGGCGATTACTTCAAGAAAGATGCGATCGCCTACGCGTGGGAGCTGCTGACCGAGGTCTACAAGCTGCCGAAAGACAAGCTCTACGTCACGGTCTATGCCGAGGACGACGAGGCCTTCGACATCTGGACCAAGCAGATCGGCCTGGAGGCGAGCCGCGTCATTCGCATCGGCGACAACAAGGGCACACGCTACGCCTCGGACAACTTTTGGATGATGGGCGACATCGGCCCGTGCGGCCCGTGCACCGAGATCTTCTACGACCACGGCGAAGACGTCGCGGGCGGCTTGCCGGGTTCGGCCAACGAAGACGGTGACCGCTACATCGAAATCTGGAACAACGTGTTCATGCAGTTCAACCGCCAAGTCGACGAGAAGAGCGGCGCGTACGTGATGCACCCGCTGCCGAAGCCGAGCGTCGACACCGGCATGGGCCTCGAGCGCCTGACCGCCGTGCTGCAGCACAAGCACAGCAATTACGAGATCGACACGTTCGTGAATTTGCTGACGGCGGCGAAGAAGGCGGTCGATCTCGCCGGTGGCGCAGATTGCGATGCCGAATCGCCGTCGCTCAAGGTCATCGCCGACCACATCCGTGCCTGCACCTTCACCATCGTCGACGGTGTGATACCGAGCAACGCAGGCCGCGGCTACGTGCTGCGTCGCATCGCGCGCCGCGCGATCCGCCACGGCTACAAGCTCGGCGCGCGCAAGCCGTTCTTCCACACGCTGGTGCCGGCGCTCGCTGCCGAGATGGGCGATGCCTACCCCGAGTTGCGCCGCGAAGATAAACGCGTGTTCGAGGTGCTGAGGCAGGAGGAAGAGGGCTTCTTCCGCACGATCGCTAACGGCATGGAAATACTGGAAAAAGCGCTGGCAGCAACAGACGCCGCGGGCACGAAGCAGATCGACGGCGACACCGCCTTCAAACTCCACGACACCTTCGGGTTTCCGGTCGACCTGACGGCCGATGTGTGCCGCGAGCGCGGTGTGACGGTCGACGAAGCGCGCTTCGACGAGCTGCTCGAAGCGCAAAAGAAGCGCGCCCGCGAGGCCGGCAAATTCAGGATGGCGCAGGGCCTCGAATACAGCGGCGCGTCCACCCAGTTTCACGGCTACGACGACCTCGCGCGCGAAGGCGTGAAGGTCACTGCCGTGTACGTCGACGGCAGCGCAGCCGCGAGTGCGAAGGCCGGCGACGACGCGGTGATCGTGCTTGACCACACGCCGTTCTACGCCGAGTCGGGCGGGCAGGTCGGCGACACCGGCGAGCTGCGCAATGCGACCTCGCGATTCCTTGTCGAGGACACTATCAAGGTGCAGGCGTCGGTGTTCGGCCACCACGGCCGCGTCCTCGAAGGCGAGCTCGAGGTCGGCGACGTGTTCAACGCGAAGGTCGATGCCGTGCACCGCGCGAAAACCGTGCGCAACCATTCATCGACCCACCTGATGCACAAGGCGTTGCGCGAGGTGCTGGGCGAGCACGTGCAGCAAAAAGGGTCGCTGGTCAATGCCGACCGCACGCGTTTCGACTTCGTTCACAACGGGCCGTTGAGCGAAGCGCAGATCACACAAGTCGAGGCGATCGTCAACGCCGAAATCCTCGCGAATGCGGCGACGCAAGCGCGCGTGATGCCGATCGAAGAAGCGCAGAAGTCGGGCGCGACGATGCTCTTCGGCGAGAAGTACGGCGACGAAGTGCGCGTGCTCGACATCGGCAGCAGCCGCGAGTTTTGCGGCGGCACACACGTGGCGCGCACCGGCGACATCGGCCTGTTCAAGATCGTCGCCGAAAGCGGAGTGGCGGCGGGCGTGCGGCGGGTCGAGGCGATCACCGGCGAGAACGCGCTGGCGTACGTGCAGTCGCTCGAAGGCACGGTGCAGCAACTCGCGGGAGCGTTGAAGGCATCGCCTGCGGATGTGCCGGCGCGCCTGACGCAAGTGCTCGATCACGTGCGCGCACTCGAGAAGGAACTGGCGGCGATCAAGGGCA
>JANLUW010000367.1:0-5524 GCA_031363645.1 Rhizobacter sp.
CGTAACGTGGCAGCGCTTCGCTGAATCGAGCGGGGTCGCATGGCGACCCTTTTCTTTCGGCCAAATGCAAAACGGGGTCGCGATGCGACCCCGTTTTGTTTGGTGCGCCGGCAGCTAGTTGCGGCCGCGAACGCTCATCACGTCACTTCAACTTCGTTTCCTTGTAGGTCACGTGCTTGCGCGCCTTCGGATCAAACTTGATCATTTCCAGCTTTTCGGGCGTGGTCTTCTTGTTCTTGTCGGTCGTGTAGAAATGACCCGTGCCTGCGCTGGATTCCAGCTTGATTTTCTCGCGTCCACCTTTTGCCATGATCAGCTCCTGGGCTCAGATTGCACCGCGGACACGGAGGTCGGCGAGGACCTTCTCGATGCCCACCTTGTCGATCAGGCGCAGAGCCGACGCGGTGATGCGCAAGCGCACCCAGCGATTCTCGGCCTCGACCCAGAAACGGCGGTACTGCAGGTTCGGCAGAAAGCGACGCTTCGTTTTGTTATTCGCGTGGGAAACGTTGTTACCCACCATCGGACCTTTGCCCGTGACCTGACAGACGCGCGCCATAACGCTTCTCCTAATCAATTGAATCCCGCTACCGAAGGTTCGGCAAGCTTTCGATTATAGCCCGATTCCTCGAGTCGCTGACCTGCCAGCGGTCACTGTTGTTCGAGGAAGCGTTGCGCATCGAGTGCGGCCATGCAGCCGGTGCCGGCGCTCGTGATGGCTTGGCGGTAGACGTGATCCTGAACGTCGCCAGCCGCGAAGACGCCGGGCACGCTGGTCATCGTCGCCATGCCAGACAAACCGCTTTTGGTGATCAGGTAGCCGTCTTTCATCTCCAACTGGCCCTTGAAAATGTCGGTGTTGGGCTGGTGGCCGATCGCGATGAAGCAGCCGGTGAGCTTGAGTTCGATGTCAGCACCGCCGTTGGTGCTTTTGAGCCGAACGCCGGTCACGCCGGAGGCATCGCCCAGCACCTCGTCGAGCGTCTGCCAAAGGTGCAGTTGCATCTTGCCTTCTGCGACCTTCGCGTGCAGCTTGTCGACCAGGATCGCCTCGGCGCGAAACTTGTCGCGGCGGTGGATGAGGTGCACCTTGCTCGCAATGTTCGACAGGTACAGCGCCTCTTCGACCGCCGTGTTGCCGCCGCCGACAACACAAACCTCTTGCTCCCGGTAGAAGAACCCGTCGCAGGTCGCACAGCCGCTGACGCCGCGGCCCATGAACTTGTCCTCCGACGGCAGTCCGATGTACTTCGCAGACGCGCCGGTCGCGAGTATCAGTGCGTCGCAGGTGTAGCTACCCGAATCACCCGTCAGCGTGAACGGGCGCTGGCTCAGATCGACGGTGGTAATGTGGTCGAACACGATTTGCGTGTTGAAGCGCTCGGCGTGTTTCAGAAACCGCTGCATCAGGTCGGGGCCCATCACACCGTCGACATCGGCGGGCCAGTTGTCGACATCGGTCGTCGTCATCAGTTGTCCGCCTTGCGCGATGCCGGTGATCAGCATCGGCTTCAGGTTAGCGCGTGCCGCGTAGATGGCAGCCGTATAGCCGGCCGGGCCCGAACCGAGGATCAAGACGCGGGCGTGTTGGTTGGGTATGCTCATGAGAGTGTTTAGGTCCACAAAGTATTCGTGCATGCCTGATGCGTTAGCGCGAGAGTCTGACATGGGGTTCGATCGGGCTGGCGCCAACCGCTTTAATGGTGACAATAGCGAAATCGCAGGCTAAGTAAATAATTGGGGACTGCCGTTACCTGCTTGCCCATTGGCATGGGTTCTCGTCAGCAACAACACGAAAGGCACACCGTATGGCAATGCTTTCCAACCTCGATCTGATCCGGCGCGTGCCGTTGTTTTCACTTCTCACCAACGACCAGGCGCAGGGCATTGCCGACAGCGTCGTCAAGCGCCGGTTTCGGCGTGGCGAGATCGTCGTGGAGCACAACAAGAAATCGAACGCACTATTCATTTTGCTGACCGGGCGCGCGCGCGTGCTGACCGCCGATGCGCGCGGTCGCGAAGTGATCCTCGCGGTGTTGCAACCCGGCGACTACGTCGGCGAGATGAGCCTGATCGACAACGAACCCCATTCGGCCACCGTGCGCGCCGAGGTGCAGACCGACATGCTTATCTTGGGCCGCGCTGAGTTCGCGCGCTGCCTGCCTGAAAATTCGAGTCTCTCCTACGCAATCATGCGCGGCCTGGTGCAGCGCTTGCGCAGCGCCGATCGCCAGATCGAATCGCTCGCGTTGCTCGACGTCTACGGTCGTGTCGCCCGCACGCTGCTCGACATGTGCGAGATGGAAAACGGCGTCAAGACGATTCGCAACAAGGTCTCGCGGCAAGATCTCGCCAAGGTCGTCGGCGCCTCGCGCGAGATGGTCAGCCGCGTCATGAAGGACCTCGAGGAACGCGGCATGATCGAGACCCAGGAAAACGGCTCGGTCATCATCAAGGAACAGTTGACGAATTGACCGCCGCCTCGCGCCGATCGCCAGCCAGTCGTTTGGCGCGATCGGCCACAATCCGGCGATGACTTTTCCTTTAGGCTCGCTGCGCTCCGATGGCGCCGCCCCCACCAGTTTCACGGCCAGCAGCGCAAGCCCGAAGCGCGATGCTTCCAGCAAGCGTTTGCGCGCACCCGCCTCGGCGCCGCATCACGCCGCGGGTTGGCGTGCCCAACTCGGTTTGCTGATCACCGGCGTGTTGTGGCTGTTGGCGGTGCTGGCCCTCACGACGCACAACGCGGGCGACGCGGCCTTCTCCACCACGGGCACAACGGCGCTCGCGCAAAACAAGGCCGGCGCACTCGGCGCGTGGTTTTCCGACCTCGCGTTCTTCGTGTTCGGTTATTCGGTGTGGTGGGCCGTCGCGGTCTCGTTGCGCATCTGGCTCGGCACGCTGGCGCGCGTGCTGCGCAGCGATCAGGCCGGGACGCATCCAATCGTCGGTGCGCCCAAACCGGTTTGGTTGTTCTGGCTCGGCCTGACGTTGCTGCTGGCCGCCAGCTCGTCGCTCGAATGGACGCGGCTCTACCAATGGGAAGGTCGGGTCGCGGGCGGCCACGCGGGCGGTGCCGTCGGCTACACGCTGGGCAGCCTGAGCCAGCAGTGGCTCGGCTTCGTCGGCTCGGGTGTGCTGTGGATCGCCACGCTCGTTGCCGGCATCGCGCTCGCACTGCGCTTCTCGTGGTTGCGCCTTTCCGAAGGCATCGGCGCGTGGGTCGATTCGTTGCGCGAAAAACGCACCATGCGCTTCGAGCGCGCCGAAGACGTGCGCGTCGGCGAGAGAGCGTTGCGCGAGCGCGAGGTAATCGCGGGGGTCGAGCATCGCTTGCATGAAGATCATTTGCCGATCGTGATCGAGGCGCCTGTCGTCGAAGTGCCGAAGAGCGAGCGCGTCGTCAAAGAGCGCCAGAAGCCGCTCTTCGTCGAGCTCACCGACACCAAACTGCCGCAGGTCGACCTGCTCGATGCTGCGCCCGGCCGCACCGAAAGCGTGACGCCCGAAACGCTCGAGATGACCTCGCGGTTGATCGAAAAAAAGCTCAAGGATTTCGGCGTCGAGGTGCGCGTGGTCGCGGCCTCGCCCGGCCCGGTGATCACGCGCTACGAGATCGAACCGGCGACCGGCGTGAAGGGCTCGCAGGTGATGAATCTGTCGAAAGACCTGGCGCGCTCGCTGAGCCTGATCAGCATCCGCGTGGTCGAAACCATCCCCGGCAAAACGACGATGGCGCTCGAACTGCCGAACCCGAAACGGCAAACGATCCGCCTCTCGGAAATTCTCGGCTCGACGGTTTACAACGACGCGAGCTCCCAGCTCACGATGGGCCTCGGCAAAGACATCGTCGGCAACCCGGTCGTGGCCGACCTCGCGAAGATGCCGCACTGCCTTGTCGCGGGCACCACAGGCTCGGGCAAATCGGTCGGCATCAACGCGATGATTCTGAGCCTGCTCTACAAGGCCGAAGCGCGCGATGTGCGGCTGATTTTGATCGACCCGAAGATGCTCGAGATGAGTGTCTACGAAGGCATACCGCACCTGCTGTGCCCGGTCGTGACCGACATGAAGCTCGCTGCCAACGCGCTCAACTGGGGCGTCGGCGAAATGGAGCGGCGCTACAAGCTGATGAGCAAGA
Source organism: Rhizobacter sp. (assembly GCA_031363645.1). Lineage (GTDB taxonomy): Bacteria > Pseudomonadota > Gammaproteobacteria > Burkholderiales > Burkholderiaceae_C > LMDS01. The sequence goes on from JANLUW010000367.1 coordinate 4,142, forward strand.
TGGGGGTGCGCAACCTCGGCGGCTACAACAAGAAGCTCGACGAAGCCAAGGCGCGCGGCGAGCTGATCCCGAACCCGTTCAGCCTCACGCCAGAACAGCCCGAGCCGCTCGATCGCCTGCCCAATATCGTCATCGTGATCGACGAGCTGGCCGACCTGATGATGGTCATCGGCAAGAAGATCGAGGAGCTGATCGCGCGCCTCGCGCAAAAGGCGCGTGCCTGCGGCATTCACCTGATTTTGGCTACGCAGCGCCCGAGCGTCGACGTGATCACTGGGCTCATCAAGGCCAACATCCCGACGCGGCTGAGCTTCCAGGTCAGCAGCAAGATCGATTCGCGCACCATCCTCGACCAGATGGGCGCGGAGGCCTTGCTCGGCATGGGCGACATGCTCTACATGCCCTCGGGCACTGGCTACCCGGTGCGCGTGCACGGCGCCTTCGTCAGCGACGACGAAGTGCACCGCGTTGTCGAGTACCTCAAGAGCCAGGGCGAGCCGAACTACATCGAAGGCATCTTGGAGGGCGGCGTACTCGATGACGGCCCCGATGCGCTGACCAGCGAAGGCGGGGTGATGGGCGGCGGCGAGAGTGACGCGATGTACGACCAGGCGGTGGCGATCGTGCTGCAGCACAAGCGTGCGTCGATCTCGCTGGTGCAACGCCATTTGCGCATCGGCTACAACCGCGCGGCGCGGCTGCTGGAACAAATGGAGAAGTCTGGACTCGTGTCCAGCATGTCCACCAACGGCAACCGGGACATCATTGCCCCGAATCGCACCGAGTGACTTCACTGCGCCGAATGAAGAAGCTCCTCATCGCGTTGTCACTGGGTTTGGCCGCGCTGGCTGCCCGTGCCGATTCTGTCGACACGTTGCGCGATTTCATTCGCGACGTGAGGACCGGCCGCGCGCAGTTCACGCAAACCGTGACCTCGCCCGACGGCGCGAAAAAGAAAATCTCGACCGGTAACTTCGAGTTCTCGCGCCCGAACCGCTTTCGATTCGTCTATGCCAAGCCGTTCGAGCAGCAAATAGTTGCCGACGGCCAGAAGGTCTGGATCTACGACGCCGACTTGAACCAGGCTAGCTCGCGCAAGTTCACCTCCGCACTCGGCGCGACGCCCGCCGCGCTGCTCGCCGGTGGCTTGCTCGACAAAGACTTCGACCTCGCCGCGCTGCCCGCCAAAGACGGGCTCGATTGGGTCAGCGCCACACCGAGGGCCAAAGACGGCGCGTTCAAGGCACTGCGCATCGGTTTTCGCAGCTCGGCACTCGCCGCGATCGAAATCGTCGACGCGTTTGACCAACGCTCGCTGCTGCAATTCAGCCAGTTCGCCGCGGGCGTGACTTTTGCCGCCGACACCTTCACATTCATACCGCC
>JANLUW010000372.1:0-9867 GCA_031363645.1 Rhizobacter sp.
CCAGACCCGCGACGCCGTGGCCGGCGGGCCTTCGGTCGCGAACGCGAACGGGTCGGCCTTGTCGAGCACCGCGCCGTGCGCCGAGCGGATGCGGTACTTGTAGGTCTGCCCGTGCGGTGCGGCGGGGATGAAGGTTTCCCAGATGCCGGTGCCATCGCTGCGTGCGGTCATCGGCGCGGCCGATTCGTCCCAACCGTTCCAGTCGGCGACCACCGCGACCGAGCTCGCATTCGGCGCCCAGACCGCGAAGCCCGCGCCACCCGAGGCGCTCGAAAGCTGGCAACCGAGTTTGTCGGCCAAGTGCGTGTGCGTGCCCTCGCGAAACAGGTACGAGTCGGCGTCGGTCCACTGGTGGCGCTGTGAGGCACTCCGATCGGTGACTTTGAGCGCGGCGGGTCGGGTGATCGGCGGTCGTGTCGAAGGCATGGCTCACGCTAGCACCCGGCACGTGCCCCGCGTGTAGGAACGCAGGCGAACCGTGGGTGATCCAGTGTCGGCCGCGGCGCGCCAGGGGCTGCCCCGTGGGCCGAAAACCGGCGGCGCCGATCGTCCGGGATAATTGCGGCAATCGCTGCGGGTGCCCATTTCCGGCCTCGCGCCGCGCGAACGCACCGCCGGGTGATCGCTCGCCGCTCGCGACGCCTGTTCGTCTGCAATTTCTCGTATCCACTCAGCCCAAAGGTAGCCCATGGCGCAATACGTTTTCACGATGAACCGCGTCGGCAAGATCGTGCCGCCGAAGCGGCAGATCCTCAAAGACATTTCCCTCAGCTTTTTCCCCGGCGCCAAGATCGGCGTGCTCGGCACCAACGGCTCGGGCAAGTCGACGCTGCTCAAGATCATGGCCGGCATCGACAAGGACATCGAAGGCGAAGCCACGCCGATGCCCGACCTGAAGATCGGCTACCTGCCGCAGGAGCCGGTGATGGACGCCGACCAGACCGTGCGCGAGGCCGTCGAAGAAGGCATCGGCGGCGCGCTCGCCGCGAAGAAGCGGCTCGACGAGGTGTATGCCGAATACGGCGAGGCCGATGCCGATTTCGACAAGCTCGCCGCCGAGCAGGCCGATCTCGAAGCGATCATTGCTGCCTCGGGCAGCGAGAACTCCGACCAGCAGTTGGAGATCGCCGCCGATGCGTTGCGCCTGCCGCCGTGGGAGGCCGTCGTCGGCAATTTGTCGGGTGGTGAGAAGCGCCGGGTCGCGTTGTGCCGCCTGCTGCTGAGCAAGCCCGACATGCTGCTGCTCGACGAGCCGACCAACCACCTGGATGCCGAAAGCGTCGATTGGTTGGAGCAGTTCTTGCAACGCTACCCGGGAACCGTGGTCGCGATCACCCACGACCGGTACTTTCTCGACAACGCGGCCGAGTGGATTTTGGAGCTCGACCGCGGGCGCGGCATTCCGTACAAGGGCAACTACAGCACTTGGTTGGAGCAGAAAGAAGCCCGCATCGAACTCGAACAAAAGACCGAAGACGCGCGCACCCGCGCAATGAAGAAAGAGCTCGAATGGGTGCGCGCGAACCCGAAAGGTCGTCAGGTAAAGAGCAAGGCGCGTCTGGCGCGATTCGAGGAATTGAGTGACGTCGACTACCAAAAGCGCAATGAGACGAACGAGATCTTCATTCCGGTCGGCGACCGGCTTGGCCACGAGGTGCTCGAGTTCGAGGGCGTGACCAAGAGCTTCGGCGAGCGCGTGCTGATCGACAACCTGAGCTTCAAGGTGCCGGCCGGCGCGATCGTCGGCATCATCGGCCCGAACGGCGCGGGCAAGTCGACGCTGTTTCGCATGATCGCAGGCAAAGAGCAGCCCGATGCGGGCACCGTCAAGATCGGGCCGACAGTGAAGATGGCGTTCGTCGACCAGAGCCGCGAATCGCTGGAAGCCGACAAGACCGTTTGGCAGGATGTTTCGGGCGGGCTCGACAACATCGTGGTCGGCAAGTTCGTGATGCCGTCGCGCGCCTACATCGGCAAGTTCAACTTCAAGGGCAACGACCAGCAAAAGCTCGTCGGCAGTCTCTCGGGCGGCGAGCGCGGCCGGCTGCATTTGGCCAAGACGCTGGCGCAGGGCGGCAACGTGTTGATGCTCGACGAACCGTCGAACGACCTCGATGTGGAAACCCTGCGCGCGCTCGAAGACGCGCTGCTCGAATTCGCCGGCTCGCTGATGGTCATCAGCCACGACCGCTGGTTTCTCGACCGCATCGCCACCCACATCCTGGCCTGCGAGGGCGACTCGAAATGGGTCTTCTTCGACGGCAACTACCAGGAATACGAGGCCGATAAGAAGAAGCGCCTCGGCGAAGAAGGCGCGCGCCCGCATCGGCTGCGCTACAAAGCTTTGAAGTGAGCATCAAGATGAATTCCACCGCGTCTCCCTTCGCCCGGCCCGTGTTGGCCACGTTGACCCTTGCGCTGCTGGGCGGTTGCGCTTCGCTGAACCCAGCCGGCGGCGGCAGTGCCGTCGCAGTGGCGGGGCCGGCGAGTTCGGCAAGTTCGGCAAGTTCATCGACCGCGACGAGCGCGCCGCGGCCTGCTGCGGGCCCGGTCGCTGCTGCCGCGCCGAGTGCCTCGGGCGTGGCGCCCGGTACGCCGCAGCTCACACCGCCGCCACCCGGCAGCCCGCCGGTGTTCGCCACGGTGATCCGCGATGCAAAAAAGAGCGACGGGATGTTCACGCTCTACCAAAAAGACGAGAAGGTCTGGATCGAGTTGAAGCCGGGCGACTTCAACAAGCCGTTCTTCTTGTCGCCCAAGATCGCCACCGGCATCGGCGAGGCGCGGGTGTTCGGCGGGCTGATGGACCAGGCGATGGTGATCGAGTTCCGGCGCATCCACAACCAGGTGCAGATGATCGCGCGCAACACCGACTTCACGGCCCGCGCGGGCACACCCGAAGGCCGTGCGGTGGCCGCGGCGTTCTCGCCCAGCCTGCTCGCGAGCACGGTGGTCGCGAGCCAGCCGCAGCCCGAGCGTCTGTCGGTGCTGGTCGACGCGAACGCGCTGTTCATCAACGACATGCTCGGCATAGGCATGCAGCTGCAGCGCAGCTACCGCCAAGGCTATGCGTTCGACGGCCGCAACTCGGCGATCACCGCGCTGCGGGTCAAGCCCGAGGGCGTGTCGATCGAAGTGATGCAGCATTTCTCGACCGCCACGATCGCGGTGCGCCAGCCGAACACGCCGCCCGGCGCGCCGGTGCCGACCGTGCCGACCACGTTGGTCGACCCGCGCAGCATGTTCGTGACCGCGCAATATTCGATCTCGACGCTGCCCGCAGAACCTATGCATGCGCGCCCCGCGGATTCACGCGTCGGCTATTTCACGGTGCCGTACTGGGACTTCAGCGACGACCTCGCGCGCACGCCGATCGTGCGCAACGTGAACCGTTGGCGGCTCGATAAGAAAGACCCGGCCGCGGCGCTCTCGGAGCCGGTCAAGCCGATCGGCTACTGGCTCGACCGGACGATCCCGCTGAAGTACCGCGACACGATCACGGCCGGTATTCTCGAGTGGAACAAGGCGTTCGAGAAGATCGGCATCAAGGGCGCGATCGAGGTCAAGGTGCAGCCCGACGACGCCGATTTCGACACGCTCGACGGCGGCGCCTCGGTGCGCTGGATGACGAATGCCGCGCCCAGCTTCGGCGCGATCGGGCCGAGCCATGTCGACCCGCGCAGTGGCGAAATTCTGGCGGCCAACATCGGCATGGAGAGCCTGTCGTCGCGCAACCAGCGCGCCTCGCGCGCGCAGATCTTGAACGGCACCGCAGCCGACATGGCCCGGTTGATGCAGTTCGGCGGCGCCGCCAGCGGCGAAGCGTTCGAACAACACGATTGCCACAACGCCGAGCAAGCCGCCGACCAGCTCGGCTATGCGCTCGACGTGCTCGCCGCGCGCGGCGAGCTCGACCCCGACAGCGCCGAGGCGCAGGCCTTCGTGCTGGCGTATTTGAAAGACGTGACCATGCACGAGGTCAGCCACACGCTCGGGCTGCGGCACAACTTCCGCGCCTCGCGCATCTACTCCGACAAGCAGATTTCCAACCCCGAGTTCACGCGCACCCATGCCATCACCGGCTCGGTGATGGAGTACGCGTCCGTCAACATCGCGAGCCCGGGTGCGCCTGCCGTAGCGCCGTTCCAGACCACGCTCGGCCCTTACGACGATTGGGCCATCGAGTACGCCTACCGCCCGCTCGAGCCGACCGGCGAGAGGGCCGCACTCGAGCGCATCGCTGCGCGGAGCAGCGAGCCCGAGCTGGCCTTCGGCACCGACGAAGACAACTTCCTCGGCATCGATCCCGACGCGCTGCAGTTCGACCTCGGCAGCGACCCGCTCGCATTTGCCGCCAAGCGCTTGGCGATCGCGCGCGACCTGTTCAAGCGCCAGGAAACGCGCACGCTCTCACCCGACCGCGACTACGCGGTACTGCGCCGTTCGCTCAACTTCGCGGTGAACGACGTGGCGCGCTCGGTCGGCGTACTGGCGCGCCAGATCGGCGGCGTGCGCACGTTGCGCGACTTCCCCGGTTCGGGGCGCGACCCGCTGCAGCCGGTTTTGGCCGCCGCGCAGCGTGACGCGCTCGACCAGATTTCACGCGGCCTGTTCGCGGCCGACAGCCTTTCGGTCTCACCCGCGCTGCAGCGGCGCCTCGCGCCCGACTTCCAGGAACGCGCCGATGCGCTGAACATCGGCACACCGGTCGTCACCGACTTTTCTGTCACAGACCGACTGCTCGGCGTGCAGCGCACGCTGCTCAACCAGTTGATGGGCGATGAGGTCGCGGCCCGCATCATCGACAGCCAAGGCAAGGCGGCACAGGGCACCGAGGCGCTGCAGTTGTCGGAGCTCTATGCACGGCTCGGGCGCGACATCTGGAGCGAGATCGACGGCCAAGGCGGCAGCCGCGCGGTCGACATCCCGGCGCCGCGCCGCGCACTGCAACGCGAGCACCTGAACCGCGTGTCGGCGATGCTGCTGCGCCCCGGAGGTTTCGGCCGTGCCGACGCCCGCAGCCTCGTGCGTGTGCAGGCGCAGGCGCTGCTGGCGCGCCTCACCGCCGCTTCGCAGCGCCGTGGCCTGACGGCCGACACACGGGCGCATTTGCAAGACAGCGCCGATTCGTTGTCGCAAGCCTTGTCGGCCCGGATTGTCCGGCCGGCTTGACGGCGGGTCCATGCCCTCACCCCAGCCCTCTCCCAAAGGGAGAGGGAGTCAATCCGAAGAACTGTCAGACCCTCGCTCGGTGCGCCAAAGCCACGCCGCACCGCGCACGCCCGAGGAGTCGCCGTGCAGGCTTTGCACGAGCTTCGTGCGCACCGTGTCCTCGAGCCCGCCGCTGAAGACGAACGCGCCCCAGAGGCGCGGCACGTTGACTTGCAGCCGTGTCATCTGCGAGACGCCACCGGCCAGCACGATCACCTCGGGGTCGAGCAGATTGATCACCTGCGCGAGGCAGCGCGCGAGGCGCGATTCGTAGCGCTGCAGGCTGGCTTCGCACGCCGCGTCGCCTTGCGAGGCGCGTGCACCGATCTGCTGCGCGGTGAGTGCCTCGCCGCCATGCGCGGCGTGGTCGCGCGCAAGGCCGGGGCCGCTGAGCCAAGTCTCGGCGCAGCCGCGTTGGCCGCAGTAGCAGCGCGGGCCGATGCGTTCGTCGTCCGATGCCCAGGGCAACGGGTTGTGGCCCCACTCGCCGGCCAGGCCATTGGGGCCACCGAGCAAGCGCCCGTCGACGACGATGCCGGCACCGATGCCGGTGCCCAGAATCACCGAGAACGACACAGCTGTGCCGGCTGCCGCGCCGTCGGTGGCTTCGGACAACGCGAGGCAGTTCGCATCGTTGGCCACACGCACTGGCCGTTGCAGCGCCTCGGCCAGATCACGCTGCAGCGGCTGGCCGTTCAGGCAGGTGGAGTTCGCGTTCTTGATCAGTCCGGCGGCCGTCAGCGTGCCTGGTGTGCCGACGCCGACCGTGCAGCCCGTCAGGCCGAGATCGGACTCGGCGCGCGCGATGAGTGCCGCCACGGTGTCGAGGATTGCACGGTAGTCGCCGGCCGGTGTGGCGACGCGTTCGCGCCAGAGGTCGGCGCCGGCGCCGTCGAGCACGGCGGCTTCGATCTTGGTGCCACCGAGGTCGACGCCGATGGCGGGTTGCAGGGCTGAAGACGCAATGGGGTCGGACATGGAAGCGAAGCGTAGCAGCGCTGCGCGGCCGGCTCAGCGTGCAGCGTAGTCCGCACGTTTCGCGGTGACCACGACGCGTTCGAGTTGAACGACGCGCACTTGTTTGCCGGCCGCGGCCGGCGCGGCTGTCGGCGCGTGGTGCGCGCTCGCCGCATAGGCGAGCGAGGCGGTGGCGAGGATGGCGAAGGTGGCGGCGAGGGTGGTGAGGCGGCTGATCATGGTGTGGCTCCTGGGGGTTCGTTGCGCGGCGTTTCGTGCTGCGGTGAAGTGAACTCTAGGAGCCGCCGTGCGGCCTGCAAACCGATGTGCGACGAGCCGCGCCGAGACGCGGATGAACTGCGTTCAGCGCGGACGAATCGCTTCCGCGCGCAGCCCGCGGCGGTCGATCAGATCGGCTGGGTGCGGGTCGTCAGCCAGGCGAGCGCATCACCCGCGACCAGCAGAGCGAGGCGCTCGCGTACCGTGGCGTGGTGGGCGTTGAGCCAGTCGATCTCGTCTTGCCGCAGCAGCGCGCGGTCGATGCAGCGCGTGTCGATCGGGCAGAGCGTGAGCGTCTCGAATTCGAGGAACTCGCCGAACTCGTTCGACCCATCGTGCGCGGCCGAGGCCACCGGCACGTTCAATACCAGGTTCTCGATCCGGATGCCCCACTTTCCCGGCCGGTACAGGCCAGGCTCGATGCTGGTGATCATGCCGGGCTCCATCGCCATGGTGGCGTCGGGGATCGCCTTCGAGATGCTTTGCGGGCCTTCGTGCACGTTGAGAAAGTAGCCCACGCCGTGGCCGGTGCCGTGGCCGTAGTCGAGCCCGTGTTGCCACAGCGGCGCACGCGCGATCGCGTCCAGCATCGGCGAAAGAGTGCCGCGCGGAAAGCGCGTGCGGCTGAGTGCGATCGTGCCCTTGAGCACCAGCGTGTAGTCGCGGCGATGCTGTGCGGTGATGGTGCCGATCGGCCAAACGCGGGTGATGTCGGTCGTGCCCCCGAGGTACTGGCCGCCGGAATCGATCAACAGCAATCCATCGCCTTCGATGACCGCGTGCGACTCGGGCGTCGCGTGGTAGTGCGGCATCGCGCCGTTCGGGTTGTAGGCGGCGATCGTGTTGAAGCTCAGGCCCTTGAAGCCGGGGCGCTTGGCGCGGGCGGCGCTGAGTTGCTGGTCGATCGTCAGCTCGGTGATTCTTTGCTTCCCGAGCGCGGCCTCGAACCACGCATAGAACTCGCACATCGCGGCGCCGTCTTGCGCCATCGCCTCGCGCACACGAGCGGCCTCGGCGTCGGTCTTGCGGCTCTTGAACAGCGTGCTCGGATTGATCGCTTCGACTACGCGCGCGGTCACGTTGGCCCGCAACCCGAAGGTGACGCGCTTTGGGTCGATCAGCAGCACCGCGTCGGTGGGCAATGCCGCCAGCGCCGCGGCGGCCTCGGCGTAGGGTGCGACGCACACGCCGTCTCGCGAGAGCGTGGCCTGCAACGGCGCGCCGACCTTGCCCTCGGCGACGAAGAGCGTCACACCGTTCACGTCGAGCAATGCATGCGCGAGGAACACCGGGTTGAAGCTCACGTCGGCGCCGCGCAGGTTGAAAAGCCACGCGATGTCGTCAACGGTCGAGATGAAGTGGTGCGTGGCGCCGCGCTGCGCGACCACTTCACGCACCTTTGCGAGCTTGGCGGCACGCGCCAGCGGCGCCTGCGGTGCGAGGTGCTCGTAGACAGCCGCGCCCGGCAGGCCGGGACGCTCGGGCCAGGCGGCGGCGAGCGCGTCGAAATCGGTGCGCAATGTGATGCCGGCTTTCGTGAGCGTGGCCTGCAGCAACTGCGCCGCTGCGAGGCCGAGCACGCTGCCGTCGACCCCCGACCGTCGCGCCCGCCGGCACATGGCGCGCGAGCCACTCGACGTGGTCGCTCGCGTTGCCGGTCGCTATTCTCACGAGTTCGGTGCCGGTGCCTGCGAGTTCGGCCTCGGCCTGCACCCAGTAGCGGCTGTCGGCGAACAGCACGGCGGTGTCGGTCGTGACGACCAGCGTGCCCATCGAACCGGTGAAGCCCGAGAGCCACTGCCGACCTTGCCAGCGCTCGGGCAAGTACTCGCTCAGGTGCGGGTCGCTCGAGGGCACCAGCACGGCCGCGAGGTGCTGCCGCGTGAGCTCGTCGCGCACGCGCTCGATGCGCAGGCGGTAAGTGGAGGTGCGGGTGTCCATGGGTGTGCATCCAGTCGGTCGGGTGGCCGGATTGTCGGAGAGTTCGGGTTGAATTGCAGGGCGGCCGTCACCGAGGGCGGATGCGTTCGTCGGAATTCAGCGAGGCGATGCGTTGCAGGCGTTCGAGCACGATGCCCGCGCGGATCGGTTGGGCCACGATGCCAGGCAAGGCGTTCGGCAGTTCCGGGTGCGCCAGCAGCGCTCGTGTCTGCTCGATCACATGGGCGCGCAGCTCGGGCTCGGCTTGAAGCAGTTCCTCGGCCAGCTCGGCGCGGCCGTCGATCACGGTGACGATGTCTTCGAGGTCGTGGCCCAGGTAGATGTTGCGCCCGCCGCGGTCGTTGTAGGCCTCGAACTTGGTCGCGAGGAAGTGCGGTGCATCGAGGTGGCGCAGGCCGACGCTCCCGCCCAGCGCGGTGCTGGCGGCCGCCGCAAAGCCTGCCCGGTGCCAGCGGTTAGCGAACCCGAGCACGTGGGCATCGACCCGCACCAGATCGAGCTGCAGCCAGTTCCAGAACCAGCGGAACGGCGGCGTGTTGTCGGCTATCGCCTGTATGAAACCTCGCTCGGCCAGCAGCGGCCGCCGCGCGTGGTGGTTGGCGAGCGTGGTGACCTCGACGATCGCGTCGACATCTTCTGTCGGGCGCACGCCGGCCGCTGCCGGGTTGGTCAGCAGCAGTCCGGTCGGTTGTCGGCGGTTGGATCCGACTGGAGTCGGCAAGCCCACATCGCGCTGGCGAATCAGGGTGTCCGTGGCACGTGTCGCACCGAAGGCGGTTCGGCGACCACCCTCGCCGAGCGCTCATAGGTCCAGTAGGCCCAGGCCCAGTCGAGCATCACGATCAGGCGGTTGCGAAAACCGATCAAAAAGTAGATGTGCGCGAACAGCCAGAACAACCACGCGAAGTAGCCCGAGAAGCGCAGCGAGCCGAAGTACGGCACGGTCAGGTCGACGACAGCGGCCTTGCGGCCGACGGTAGCGAGGTTGCCGTAGTCGACATAGCGAAACGGCTCAGTCGCCCGGCCCGCGAGCCGGCGAAGCAGGTTCGCGGCCGCCGCGCGTCCCATCTGCTTCGCGCCGGGGCTGACACCGGGCACCGGCGTGGGCTTGCCTTGTCTCGGGTCGGCCGGGTGGCTCATTGCCGACGCCAGGTCGCCGATCACCGCGATTTCGGGGTGATCGGTGAGGCTCAGGTCGGGTAGCACGATGACGCGGCCAGCGCGGTCGAGCGTTGCGCCGGCGCTGGCGGCGAGCGACTTGCCGAGCGCCGAGCCGGCCACGCCGGCGGCCCAAATCACGGTCTTGCTCGACAGGCGATGGCGCGAGACGACCTTGCCGTCGCGGGCTCCGCCGCCAACGCCGTTTGAGCCTCCGCTGCCGGCGGTGGTCTCGTAGTCGACGCCCTCGGCATCGATACCAATCACCTTGCAGCCGGTGCGCACGTCGACGCCGAGCTTGACGAGTTGCTCGCGCGCCCG
>JANLUW010000381.1:0-2275 GCA_031363645.1 Rhizobacter sp.
GCGTTGCGCGAGTTCGTCGCGCTTCAACGCGCCGACGCCGTGCTCGGCCGAGATCGAGCCCGCGTACTCACCGACCGCGTTGTAGACGACCGTGTTGACCGCCTGCTCGTGGTCACGCAGAAACACCGCCGCTTCGGTGCCCTCGGGCGCCTGCACGTTGTAGTGCAGGTTGCCGTCGCCGAGGTGGCCGAAGTTGACCAGGCGAACGCCGGGGAACGTGCGCAGCAGCGCCGCATCGGTGGCCGCCACGAAGCAGGCGATCTGCGAGACCGGCAGCGCGATGTCGTGCTTGATGTTCGCGCCTTCTGCTGCCTGTGCCATCGGGATCGACTCGCGCAGATGCCACATTGCGTTCGACTGTTGGGTGCTGCTCGCGACGGCCGCGTCGCCGATCAAGCCGCGTTCGAGCGCGGCCTCGAGCAACGCATCGAACAGCTGCTGCGCATGCGCCTCGCTCTCGCTGTCGGATTGCTCGAGCAACACCGTCCACTCGCACGGCGGCAGCGGCTGCGCCAGCTGCGGCATGTGCTTGCGAACGAGGTCGAGCGCGTAGCGGCCCATCACCTCGAAGCCGGTGAGGCCGGCGCCGAGTCGTGACTGCGCGAGCTGCAGCAGTTCAACGGCAGCGTCGAGCGTCGGCAGCGCGGCGAGCGCGGTCGTCACCGCCGCAGGTTGCGGATGCAGCTTCAGCGTCGCGCCGGTGATGACACCGAGCGTGCCTTCGCTGCCGATGAACAGGTCACGCAGGTCGTAGCCGGTGTTGTCCTTGCGCAGGCCGGTCAGGCCGTCCCAGACGTCACCGGCGGCGGTCACCACTTCGAGGCCGAGGCACAGCTCGCGTGCGTTGCCGTAGCGCAGCACCTGCGTGCCGCCGGCATTGGTCGCGAGGTTGCCGCCGATCGTGCAGCTGCCCTCTGCGGCCAGGCTGAGCGCGAACAGCAGGCGTCGTGCGGCGGCGGCCTGCTGCACCGTTTCCAGGATGCAACCGGCATCGACCGTCATCGTGAGGTTGGCTGCATCGATCGCGCGGATGCGGTTCATGCGCGCGAGGCTTAACAGCACCTGCGTGCCACTTTCGTTCGGGATCGACGCGCCGACAAGCCCGGTGTTGCCACCTTGCGGCACGATCGACGCACCATGCGCCGCGCAAGCTCTGACGATCGCTGCGACTTCACTCGTCGAAGCCGGCCGCACCACCGCCAGTGCGCGGCCGCGGTAGCGCTTGCGCCAGTCGACCTCCCAGGCCGACATATCGCCGTCGACGATCACCTGGGCCGCACCGACCGCGGCGCGCAGCGCGTCGACCAGACTCACGTCACTGCCACCCCCGCCGCCTTCGCATCACGCAGCCGCCAGCGCACATGCGCCGCGCACGCCGCGAACAGCAGCAGGCACAGCAGCACCTCGATCGCGCCGAGCCACACGCCTGCACCGCGGTCGCTGGTGGCGCGCACGATGCCTTCGGTGAAGTAGAGCCACACCATCAGGCTCAGCCAGCGGTAGGTGTACATGCGGTTGCGCAGCAGGCCGGCGAGCGGCAACAGCAGCGGCACGACCTTCAGCGCGAGCGTGCCGTTGCCGGTGGGCGCGAGCCAAAGCTCCCACGCCAGGCCGAGCACGATCAGCGCGAGCACGCTGCCGACGGCGACGGCGCGGGTCCAGGCGATGGCCGCGGGCAGGGCCGCGGCGGGTGGCGAAGTTGTCGGGTCGGGCTGAGCAGGTGCAGGATTCATCGCTGGCTATGATGCCAGTAATGAACCTCACGAGCACGGTCAAGTCGGCAATGCACGAGCAGTTGCCCGATCTGGTTCAGACCCTGCAGACATGGCCGTGGATCGACACGCTGCGCACGTTGCTCGCGCGCTTTCGCGAAGACCGGCTCGGCCTCACGGCGAGCAGCCTGACCTTCACGACGCTGATCTCGCTGGTGCCGCTGCTGACCGTGATGCTTGCGGTGTTCTCGGCGTTCCCGATGTTCGCGAGCTTCCAGGAATCACTGCAAAAGTATTTTCTGCAAACCCTCGTGCCGCCCGACATCGCGAGCCAGGTGTTGCGCGCGCTCACCATTTTTGCGGCCAAGGCAAAAGGCGTCGGCAGCGCCGGCCTGGTGCTGCTGTTTCTCGCGGCACTCGCGCTGATGCTGACGATCGACCGCACGCTCAATGCGATCTGGCGCGTGCGCACGCCGCGGCCGATCGCGCAGCGCGTGCTGGTGTACTGGGCGGCCGCGACGCTCGGGCCGCTGGCGCTCGGCGTGAGCCTGAGCCTCACGTCG
>JANLUW010000414.1:0-24338 GCA_031363645.1 Rhizobacter sp.
CGGGCGCAGTCGGCCAGATCAACATCACCCCTCTGAACGCTTCCAAGCTTCGACGCCTGAACTGGCGTGAACTGCAGACGGTGGATTGACGCTCGGGCCGCTGACACCGCTTCTCGGGTTCCGCTCGAAGTCGAATGCCGGATCGATAGCGAGCGGCGGTGGTCAGGCGCTCGCGGTGCCACCGCCCGTCTCGAGCGGTGCGCCAGTAAGCCGCTCGTGCTCCTTCAGCGCAAAGCGATCGGTCATCCCCGCCAAGTAGTCGACCACCGCCTGTTGCAACGGCAGGCGCCGGGCATGTTCCGCAGGCATCTGCGCGGGCACGGCGAGGTACGCATCGAACAGGCCGCGCACCACGGCTTTCGCGCCCTCGGTCGTGCGCACCAACTGCGCGTGCCGATAGAGCGCGGAGTGCAAAAATCTGTTGACCTGACGCAACTCGACTGTCATCGCGTTGCTGAACGCAATCATTGGCGGGCCTCGGCGAGCGGCATCGGCCGACGCAGGCCGGTGCGCCACGAGCAGCGCCGCTGATGCATCGGTCAGGTCGCAGACCAGCGCAGAGAGCATGCGCCGCAGCGTGTCATACAGCAGCCTTCTGCCTTGCACTGACGGCGCCGCCGCGAGCGCTTCGGTGTGGCACCTGAAAACCAGTGGCAGCTCGAGCACCTGCTCGTAAGTCAGCAGCCCTGAGCGCACCCCGTCGTCGATGTCGTGCGTGTTGTAGGCGATCTCGTCGGCGAAGTTGCACACCTGCGCCTCCAGGCTCGGTTGAGTTCGATCGAGAAACCGGCTTCCCACGCCGCCCGGTTCATCGGCCTCGAGTGCCAGCGCGCGCCGGCGCGAGCAGTGCTTGAGGATGCCCTCACGCGACTCGAAGGTGAGGTTGAGGCCGTCGAACGCCGGGTAGCGCTCTTCGAGCACATCGACCACGCGCAGGCTCTGAAAGTTGTGCTCGAAGCCGCTGGTGTCAGGGTCGACCTGGCGCAGCCGCTCGTCGAGCGCATCTTGCCCGGCATGCCCGAACGGCGTGTGGCCCAGGTCGTGCGCCAGCGCGATCGCTTCGCACAAATCTTCGTTCAGCAGCAGCGTGCGCGCGATCGAGCGCGCCAGTTGCGCGACCTCGAGCGAGTGCGTCAGCCGCGTGCGAAACAGATCCCCTTCGTGGTTCAAGAAGACCTGCGTCTTGTAGACGAGACGCCGAAACGCGGTGCTGTGGACGATTCGGTCGCGGTCGCGCTGAAAGTCGTTGCGGGTGGGTGCCAGCGGCTCTGCGTGGCAGCGCCCGCGAGTGCGTTGCGGGTTGCTGGCCCAAGCGGCAAGCCTGACCGATGCAGCGACCGGTTGGCTCACGCGGTGTGCGCCTCCAGCACGCGCTCGACCAGTTCGTCGGGTGCGCGGTGCAGGCCCGCGCGGCCCGGTGCCTCGATCACGACGAAGCGGATCGTGCCAGCCTCGGCTTTCTTGTCGAGTCGCATCAGCTGCAGGTAGCGCGCCGTACCCAGCCGCGGCCCGACAACGGGCAACCCTGCCCGCTCGACGATGTCGCGGATGCGCGTGGCGTAGCCGGCGTCGATCAGGCCCAAGCGTGCCGACAGATCAGCCGCCATCACCATGCCGCAGCCGATGGCCTCCCCGTGCAGCCACGCACCGTAGCCGAGCCCGGTTTCTATCGCGTGGCCGAAGGTGTGGCCGAAGTTCAGGATCGCGCGCAGACCCGACTCACGTTCGTCCTGGGCCACCACCCAGGCCTTGATTTCGCACGAGCGCTTGATCGCGTGCGCCAGCGCCGCCTTGTCGCGCGCCAGCAGCGCATCGAGGTGGGCATCGATCCAGTCGAGAAAGCCTGCGTCGGCGATCGGGCCGTATTTGATGACCTCTGCCAAGCCTGCGATCAGCTCGCGCTGCGGCAGTGTGTCGAGCGTGTCGAGATCGGCGATGACACGCACTGGCTGATTGAACACGCCGATCATGTTTTTGCCGAGCGGGTGGTTGATCGCGGTCTTGCCGCCGACCGAGGAGTCGACCTGGGCGAGCAAGGTGGTCGGCACTTGCACATGAGGCACACCGCGCATGTAGCAGGCCGCAGCAAAGCCAGTCATGTCGCCGACGACACCGCCGCCGAGCGCGAACAGCACGGTCTTGCGATCACAACCCGAGCCGAGCAGCGCATCGAAAATCGAGTTCAGCGCTGGCCAGCCTTTGTGCGCCTCGCCATCGGGCAACACGATCAATTGCACCTGCGCATATGTGGCGAGCAACGCTTGGTGCAGGCGCTGGGCGTACAGCGGCGCAACGGTCACGTTGGTCACGATAACAGCGGTACCGCTGGCCGCCAGATCGCGATACGAATCGGGATCGTCAAGGAGCCCAGAGCCGATTTGGATGTCGTAGCTGCGCTCACTCAGCTCAATGCGGACATGTTCGGCACGAATTTTCATCGCGCGAGTGTACGAGCGGGATGCGCGTGCGCGCAGCGGTCACACCGCCGAAGAATCGATTGGAGAAGGAATGTTTGCAGCGTCGACGATGCCGGCAAGTTCGAGTTGCATCAGGACCATGTTTACCAAGGTCGGCACCGTCGGGCGGCCAGTATCGATGATGAAATGCGCAACCTCCCGGTACAGCGGATCACGGGTCGCGTGCATCTCGCGCAACTGCTTCATCGGGTCGGTGACTTGCAGCAAGGGGCGTTTCGCGTCGTGGCGCAGGCGGCGGTGCAGATCTTCCGGTGTAGAGCGCAGATAAATGACGACTGTGTTGCTGCGGAGAACTCGGCGATTGGCCTCACGGAGCACGACGCCACCACCGGTCGCGAGCACGGTATCGGGCTTGCTCGCGAGCTCGGCGATCAATTGCTGCTCGATGTCACGGAATCGAGTTTCGCCTTCGCGATCGAAAAAGTCGCGGATCGAGCAACCGATATGTCGTTCGATGACCGCATCAGAGTCGACAAAATCACGGTCCAGGCGCTTGGCGAGGTGCCGGCCGATGGTCGACTTTCCACCGCCCGGCATTGAAATCAACGCAACGCTTACGCTCTGAGTCAAAAAACCAGCTTCTTTCGGTGGCGCGAACTTCGCGTGATTACTGTCGTTACGTTCACGCGCCTGCAGACGCGCCTGCAGGGCCGTTGTTGATCGTAAACGTCACGATTTTATTCAGCTTGTCCACAACGACGATTGGCACCGTCGTAAGGCAACCTCCCCGCACCGTGATCGTAAAACTACCGCCTCGTTCACCCACTTCGGTCTTGTCAACGTCAACCGCGTCGGGTGATGTGTTGTCAATCTTGTAGGGCGCTGCGCCGCCGTAGATGAACACGGTCTGAGTGCCACCCCCCAAGCAGACACCAGCCGGTGTGCCCACGGGCGCCTTGAAGCTGACTGTCGTCGGTACAACGCTAAAAACCGTCGGCGAGCCGGCTTCGTTGTCGCCGCCACCTCCACAGCCTGCGGCGAGGCTTGAAATGGCGAGCATGAGAGAGAAACGGAGCTTCTTGGTTTGCTTCATCGGGGACACCTGTTGGATCATCCTTGGCATATTCGAGTTGGATCGATTCACCGCGCTGCCGAGCGATCCGTCACCACTTTCGGCGTCAGAAAAATCAACATCTCGGTTTTGCTGCTCGACTTCGTGCGGGTCTTGAACAGGTTGCCGAGGTAGGGCACGTCCCCGAGGAACGGCACCTTCGACACGTCTTCGCGCTCGTTTTGCTCGAAGATGCCACCGATCACGACTGTGCCGCCGTTCTCGACCAACACCTTGGTCTGAACGTGCTTGGTGTTGATCGCGAAGCCAGCGGAGCCGGCCGAGGTGCCGCGGCTGTCCTTCGTGACATCGACGTCGAGGATGACGCTGCCCTCCGGCGTGATTTGCGGCGTGACTTCGAGTTTCAGGTTGGCTTTGCGGAACTGAACTGACGTGGCGCCACTGGAGGTCGCGACTTGGTACGGGATTTCTTCGCCCTGCTCGATCAGCGCCTTCTGCTGGTCGGCTGTGATGACGCGCGGGCTCGACACGATCTTGCCCTTGCCGTCGGCTTCGAGAGCGGAAAGCTCAAGGTTCAAAAAGCGATTTGCGCCGGCACTGAACAGCGATAGAGCGAAACTTGCCGCAGAGTTTCCGCCCAGATTTGAAGCTGGCAAGTTGACGAAGTTGGTGTCGCTGTAGGTCACGCCGCCCGCGGTCTGCAAGGTCTGGCCGCCCACCGCGTTCAGGTTGCCTCCGAGCGCAGCGTAGTTGTTGCCGCCAGCGCTAAAACCTGGAATCCCGCCGCGCACGCCGCGCAGATCATTGAACCCCAGCTTCACCCCCAACGACCGCCCGAACGTGTCGTCCGCGATCACGATGCGTGACTCGATCAACACTTGGCGAACCGGAATGTCGATCTTGGCGATCATGTCCTGGATTTCCTGGAGCTTGGTCGGCACGTCGCTCACGAAGAGCTGGTTCGTGCGCGCTTCGAAAATCACGCTGCCACGCGGCGACAAGATGCGCGAGTTGGTTCCGCCGCCGCTTTGGCCGCTGGCCTGGCCTGTAAGCCCTGTGGCTACATCGGCGGCCTTGGCGTAATTGAGCTGGAAGGCTTGCGTGCGCAATGGCTCGAGTGCGGCGATTTGCGCTTTGGCTTCGAGTTCGACTTTTTCTTTTGCGTTGAGCTCGTCTTTCGGTGCGATCAGGATCACGTTGCCCGATTTGCGCAGGCCGAGGCCTTTGGCTTGCAAGATGATGTCGAGGGCTTGGTCCCACGGCACGTCTTTCAAGCGCAATGTGACGTTGCCGGTAACGGTGTCGCTGGTCACGACGTTGAAGTTCGTGAAGTCGGCGATCACCTGCAGCAGCGCGCGCACTTCGATGTTTTGGAAGTTGAGAGAGAGCTTTTCGCCGGCGTAGCCCGGGCCTTGCGTGAGCTTGTTCGGATCGGTCTTTTGTGGCCGCACTTCGAGCACGAACTGGTTGTCGCTCTGGTAAGCGCTGTGCTCCCAGTTGCCGCGCGGCTCGATCAGCATGCGCACACGGTCGCCGTTTTGCGAGGTCGTTACGCTTTGCACCGGTGTGCCGAAGTCAGTGACATCGAGGCGGCGGCGCATCGAATCGGGCAGGGTCGAACGCAGGAACTCGACGACGAGAGTCTGGCCCTGCTGCCGAATGTCAACGCCCACCTGGCTGTTCGGCAACTCGACGATCACGCGGCCGGCGCCATCGGCACCGCGGCGGAAGTCGATGTCTTTGAGCGCAAGCGGATTGCGGTTCTGGCTGGGCGCGAAGTTGGTTGCCGGTACCGGCGCGGCTGCCGTGCCTGCGGCGGCCACCGCTACGTCAGGCGCGGGGCCGCCGTCGAGCACCACGAGCAGTACCTTGCCTTGAATCTCTGCGCGGTAGTTGGCGGCTTTCTTGAGGTTGAGCACAAGGCGCGTGCGCTCACCGGCTTGCGCCACGCTCACCGAACGCAGGTTGCCCTGGTTGATCTCGACATTCGACTTGCCGAGACCGTTGGTCACGCCGGGCAGGTCGATCGCGATGCGCGGTGGCGTCTGGATGACGAAGCCGACCGGCAATGCCGGCAGCGCCTCCGACAACTCGATCCGAACGACCTCGGCGCCGGCCTGCTGGCTGCTGTTGATGGATTGGATGGCGTTTTGCGCGTGCGCGAGAGCGCAGGCTCCCAACGACAACACGAGCATCAAGGCACGGGCGCGCCGCTTGGCTGTCATCTGATTCTCCTGATTGCTCTTCATCGCGCCTTCTCCTGAAGTTGGAGGGCGCTGGTGCGCTCGATCCATTCGCCAGCTGCATCCTGGACAATTTCTCTGAGGGATACGTCGGTCTCGGAAATCTTCATGATCTTTCCGTAGTTCTGGCCGAGGTAGTCACCCTGCTTGACTTGATAGAGCAGGCTGTCGACCCGCAGCAGCGCGTAGGGCTTGCCGGCCTTCGTGACGCTGCCGACCATCGACATGCTGTCGATCGGATACGCCTCGAGCGGCTCTTTGCGGCGATTGATCTCGGCCGCCAGCAATGAATTCGGCTGTTTGGCTTCTTGCTTGAGCGCCACGCTCAGCTTTTGGTTGCTGAACGGCTCGACGCCGCTGAGCGCCGCATACGGCTGCGGTGTGAACTTTTTCGGCGGTGACAGCGGCTCGACGCTCGGCTTGACCTCGCGGCGCTGCTGATCCATCCACTGCGTGAGTTCTTCTTGTTCGCTGCCGCAAGCGCTCAGCAGAAACAACGCGACGCCGAGCGCCACTATCGACCGCATCGGTGCAGTGTTGGCCTTCATTTCTTCGCCCCCGGCTTGGCGGCGGCTGCCTTCTTGCGGATCTCTTCGAGCTCGGTCTGGTCAAGGTAGCGGTAGGTGCGCGCAGTGGCTTCCATCGCGAGTGCACCGGTGCTGTCGCGCGGTGCCGCCGAGATGTTGAGGTTGTGCAGCGTGACGATGCGAGAAAGGTTCGCGATGTCGCCTGCGAACGCGCCCATGTCGTGGTACCGGCCCGAAACGCGGATCGCGATCGGCAACTCCGCGTAGTAGTCTTTGACGACGACCTGGCCGGGGCGGAACAGCTCGAACTGCAGACCGCGGCCGAGACCGGCCTGGTTGATGTCAGACAGCAAAGCATCCATCTCGGCCTTGCCAGGGAGTTGCTTCTCGAGCTGCAGCACGTACTCTTCGACCTGCACCTTTTGCTTGCGCAACTCGGCGAGGTTGACGGCTTGACCGAGCTTGGCGCGGTAATCGGTTTTCAAGCCGGGCTCTTTGGCACGCTCGGCATCGAGTTCGGTGTGCGTGTTCGAAAGCAGCGTGAACCAACCGAGCACGATCATGACAACAGCGACGAGTGTCCAAGTCAGGATCTTCGGCAGCATCGGCCACTGGCCGGGTTCGTTGGGGTTCAGGCTGCGAAACTGCGAAGCCGCACCTTCGAAGACCGAGTTCAGGTCGACATTGATCGGGGCTGCTTTGGTCGCCATGTCAAACCTTCTTTGCGGCCACGGCGGCTGCGCCACTGGCCGGCACCGCAGTCACCGCAACGGCCGCCTGCGGGCGCTTCACCGTGAGCCGCACCGAGAAATCGAACAAGCGCTTTTGTTCGCGATTAGCACCGGTGATTATCGTGGCCTTGCTTTCGATCAGCTCGGGCGTGACCAGCCATTCGGAGTTGTAGGCGGTGTTGCGCAAGAACTCGGAGATTCGTTCTTGCGTTTGCGCAATGCCGGTCACGCTGAGCAATTGCCCGTCTTGTTTGACGGCGGTGAAATACATGCCCTCGGGCGTCTGGCGCACAAGCTCGTTCAAGATGTGCACCGGCAGGTTGCGATCGGTCTGCAGATCTTCGACGGCCTTCTGGCGCGAGGTCAGCGAGGCGATCTCGGCCTTCAGGTTGGCGATGTCTTTGATCTCGCGCTCAAGCTTGGCGATTTCGGTTTGCAGGAACTGGTTGCGATCTTGCTGTGCGGTCTTGAGTTGTTCGACGACGACGTACCAGCCCCCGACGATGCTTAAACCGACCGCCGCCGCGACGCCGAGCCCTGCGAAGAACGCGATTTTCTTGCGCTTGCGCTTTTCTTCCCGGTGCGGGAGCAGGTTGATCAGAATCACTGCACGAACCTCCGCATGGCCAGACCGCAGGCCGTGAGATACGACGGCGCCTCACGGCGAAGCTTGCTCTCACGCACCGCCGAGCCGAGCTTCATGTTCTCGAACGGGTTCACGACCATCGAAGCAAAACCGGTCAACTCGGTGACGCGGTCTTTGAGCCCCGGCAGCGCGGCCGTGCCGCCGGCCAACATCACGTAGTGCACCTTGTGATGCGGCGTGCTGGTAAAAAAATACTGCAGCGCGCGGCCGATCTCTTGCGAGAGGCTGTCGACGAACGGGGCGAGCAATGTTTGCTCGTAGTCATCGGGCAGGTCGGCGGCGAGTTTCTTCTGCTCGGCCTCTTCGTACGAAAAACCGTACTGGCGCGAGATCAGTTGCGTGAGCTGCGATCCGCCGAAGGCCTGATCGCGGTCGTAGAGCATCTCGTCGTCGCGCAGCACCTTGAGGCTGGTGGTGTCGGCGCCGATCTCGAACAGGGCGACGAGTGCGTCTTTGCCTTCGTTGGGCAGCGAGGCGATCACGCGGCTCATCGCGAGACGCGAAGCATGCGATTCGATGTCAAGCACCGCGGGCGTGAGACCGGCGGCTTCGGCCAGGCCTTGGCGATCTTGCACGCGGTCTTTGCGCGAAGCGGCTATCAGCACTTCGACATCACCGACGGAAGTGGGGCTCGGGCCGATGACGCAAAAATCCAGGCTCACTTCATCGAGTGAAAACGGGATGTATTGATTGGCTTCGGCCTCGACCTGGACTTCGAGTTCTTCTTCGCGCAGGCCGGCGGGGAGCATGATCTTTTTGGTGATGACGGCCGACTGCGGCATCGCCATCACGACCTGCCGAGTCTTGGTGCCGCTCTTCAACACCACGCGTTTGACGGCCTCGGCAACTTCGTCGAACTTCTCGATCTGGCCATCGGCGATCCAGCCTTTCTCGAAGCTTTCGACGCCGAAACGCTCGACAACGTACTCGCCCGAAGCGGTTTGGCCCAACTCCACCAACTTGACGCTGGACGAGCTGATGTCCAGCCCGATCATCGGTGGATGTTTGCGGCCCAACAAGGTGTCAAGGAAGCTCACGACGCCTTTCCCCCAGCTGTAAATTTACGTGCTGGATTGTTAATAAGTTACTTGAATGCTAGCAGTAAAGCCTTTGTGGCACAAAGAAAAATCCGTTTTTACACACGTCAGCTCGTTGCAAAACTCACACCTCGGCGACGCTTGAAACAGGCCTCACGGAAGAACCTTGCCGAAGCCCTCGAAGGGCCGTTGCGCGCACTCCGAAAACAGCACGCCGCCCCATCACTTCGACGCAATCACGGCTTTCTATAATGCAAACTTGCAACGTGGAGTGTCATGAGCGAATCCGAGCAACCGACCAAGCGGCCCGCCGATCCCCCTGCGAGTGGCGGCAACGCCGTGCCGCGCTGGACGCGCTGGATGACGCGCAGCGCCCTTTGGCTCGTCGGGCTTATCGCCACAGGCATCGTCACCGTGGCCGTGCTGGTCGGCATCGCGCTCGCGGTCGCCTACCCGAACCTGCCCGAGATCGGCGGCTTGATGGACTACCGGCCGAAGCTGCCGATGCGCGTCTTCTCGTCCGACGGCGTGTTGCTAGGCGAGTACGGTGAAGAGCGCCGCAACTTCACGCCGCTGGTGCAGATACCCAAGCTGATGCAGCAGGCGGTGCTGGCGTCTGAAGACGCGCGCTTCTACGAGCACAGCGGCGTCGACATCAAAGGCGTGGCGCGCGCCGCGCTGGCGCAGTTCAACCGTTCGCGCAGCCAGGGCGCCTCGACCATCACGATGCAGGTGGCGCGTAACTTCTACCTGTCGACCGAGAAGACCTACACCCGCAAAATCTACGAGATGCTGCTGGCCATCAAGATGGAGAGCCTGTTGTCGAAAGACCAAATCCTCGAGATCTACATGAACCAGATTTTTCTGGGTCAACGCGCGTATGGCTTTGCGTCGGCTGCCGAGATCTATTTCGGCAAGCCGCTCAAAGACATCTCGGTCGCCGAGGCTGCGATGCTGGCCGGTCTGCCGCAGGCGCCCTCGGCCTACAACCCGATCAACAACCCGGAGCGCGCGAAGAGCGGGCAATTGCGCATCCTCGACCGCATGGTCGACAACGGCTTCATCACGCCCGCGCAGCGCGAGGCCGCCCGAAGCGAGACGCTGCGCTACCGCGAGCCCTCCGAGGTGGCGGTGCACGCCGAGTACGTGGCCGAAGCAGCGCGGCAGCTGATCTACTCGCAGTACGGCGACGAGTCCTACACGCGCGGGCTCAACGTGTACCTGACGCTGAAATCGAGCGACCAAATGGTCGCGTACCGGGCGCTGCGCCGCGGCATCATGGACTACGAGCGGCGGCAGGTGTACCGCGGCCCGGAGGACTACGTCGATCTGCCGGCCAATCCGAGCGAGGTCGACGCCCGTATCGCCGAGGCCCTGCAAGACCACCCCGACAACGACGAGTTGAAGGCGGCGATCGCCACCGAGGCCGGCCCGAAGAAAGTGGTGGCGGTGCTGCAGAGCGGCGAGGCGATCACCGTCACCGGCGACGGGCTCAAGCCGGTCACGTCGGGCCTCGTTGCCAAAGGCAATCCGAAGACGCAGATTCGCCCGGGCGCAGTGATCCGCTTGATCCGCGGCTCGGCCAACAACGGCAAGCCGGGCGAGTGGAGCATCACGCAATTGCCCGAGGTCGAAGGCGCGTTCGTTGCGATCGACCCGCGCACCGGCGCCGTGCGCGCGATGGTCGGTGGCTTCGACTTCGCGAAGAACAAGTTCAACCACGTGACGCAGGCATGGCGCCAGCCGGGCTCGGCCTTCAAGCCTTTCGTCTACTCCGCCGCATTGGAAAAGGGCTTCACACCGGCCACCGTGATCAACGACGCGCCGCTGTTCTTCGACGCCGGCTCGACCGGCAGCCAACCCTGGGAACCGAAAAACTACGACGGCAAGTTCGAGGGCCCGATGACGATGCGGCGCGGGCTCGAAAAGTCGAAGAACATGATTTCGATCCGCATCCTGCAATCGATCGGTGCACCGTACGCGCAAAAGTGGATCACGCGCTTCGGCTTCGAGGCCGACAAACACCCCGCCTACTTGCCGATGGCACTCGGCACCGGCTCGGTCACGCCACTGCAGATGGCCTCGGCGTACAGCGTGTTCGCCAGCGGCGGCTACCGCCTCAATCCGATGCTGATCAGCAAGATCACCGACCACAAAGGCCGGGTGCTGAACGCGGCCGTGCCGCCGGTGCTCAACGAATCGATGCGCACGCTCGATGCGCGCAATGCCTACGTGATGGACACCTTGCTGAATACGGTGGCACTGCGCGGCACTGCGGCTGCTGCGCGCCGTGCATTGAATCGCCCGGACATCTACGGCAAGACCGGCACCACCAACGATTCAATCGACACCTGGTTCGCAGGCTTCCAGCCGAGCCTGGTCGCGATTGTCTGGGTCGGCTACGACTCGCCACGCAAGCTCGGTGACAACGAGACCGGCGGCGGCCTCTCACTGCCGATCTGGATCGAGTACATGAAACACGCGTTGAACGGCATGCCGGTCGAGCAATACCCGGTACCCGAGGGCGTGGTCAACGTCGGCGACGAGTGGTTTTACGAGGAGTACACAAAGGGCGCGGGTGTGGCGAGCGTGGGGCTCGACGACAAGCTGCAGACGGCGCCCGATGAAGAGGAGAGAAAAAGCATCCTCGACTTGTTCAAACGCTGACCGATCGGATCAGGCCGGTGGCGTGAACCGCAGCGGCTGGCCCGCCTGCTCGCTCGCGCAGACCGAAAGCGCATCGAACAGATCACGGCCATCACGGGTGTCGCGCCATGCGCCGTTTGTAAACTTGTAGTGAAAGCCGCCCGAACGCGCCGCGAGCCAAATTTCGTGCAGCGGCGGCTGCGTGTTCAGCACGATGACGCTGCGATTCGGAAAACTCATCTCCAGCAAGCCGCCGCTGCGGTTCGCATCGATGTCCACCAGGTCGGCATCGAGCCAGGCGTCGACCGCGGCCTCGACGCTGGCCAGCACCGCGTTCGCACGCGTCAGGTAGTCGGCATCGGTCATCGGCGTGAGCGAGAGATCGGCAGGCATGGTCGATAGAATCCCAGGATGTTTCAGCGCAAGATCAGTGTAGCGGCGGCCTCGATGGCTGCACCCGCAGTGTGTGCATGCGTGGCCGCCATCGCGCTGCTCGCGGCGTGTGGCCAAAAGGGGCCGCTGATGCTGGCCAAGCCCCCCGCCGCAGCGCACTCGGCTGGCTCGGCCTCGGCAGCGTCAACGGCTTCGACCGCGGCGTCGGTGCCTTTTTCCGCCTCTCGGCCATGACGCTGCCCGGCGCCCCGCATGTCGCCTACCGCGGCGACGATCTGTTCATCGAACGCTGCGCGGTCGCCGAGCTCGCGCGTGAACACGGCACGCCGTTGTATGCGTACTCGAAGACCTCGATGCTCGATGCACTCGCCAGCTACCAGCGCGCGCTGACAGGCCGCGATCACCTGATCTGCTATGCGATCAAGGCGAACTCGAACCTCGCGGTGTTGCAGGTTTTCGCGCAAGCCGGCTGCGGCTTCGACATTGTCTCGGGCGGCGAACTCGAGCGCGTGCTGGCGGTCGGCGTGCCAGCCTCGAAAATCGTGTTCTCGGGCGTTGGCAAAACCCACGCCGAGATGAAGCTTGCACTCGAAGTCGGTGTGCTGTGCTTCAACGTCGAGAGCGAGGCCGAACTCGATTTGCTGTCGCACGTGGCGGTGGCCAGCGCCAAGACCGCGCGCGTGAGCCTGCGCATCAACCCCGATGTCGATGCGGGCACGCACCCCTACATCTCGACCGGACTGAAAGGCAACAAGTTCGGCATCGCGCACCAAGACGCAGTCGCGAATTACCTGCGCGCTGTCGAACTGCCGGGGCTGGAAGTGGTCGGCATCGATTGCCACATCGGCTCGCAGATCACCGAAGCCGGGCCCTACCTCGATGCGCTCGATCGCCTGCTCGACCTGATCGACACGATCGAGGCGCGCGGCATCGCGATTCGTCACCTCGACCTCGGCGGCGGCCTCGGCATCACCTACACCGACGAGACACCGCCCTCGGCCGAATCGTTGGTGACAAGCCTGCTCGCACGCATCGACGCGCGCGGCCACGGCCACCGCAAAATCATGTTCGAGCCGGGCCGCTCGCTCGTCGGTAATGCCGGCATGCTGGTGAGCGAAGTGCTCTACGTGAAGCCGGGCGAGCAAAAAAACTTTTGCATCGTCGACGCGGCCATGAACGACCTGATGCGCCCTGCCCTGTACCAGGCGTGGATGAAGATCGTCGTGTGCCATGCGCGCCACGATGCGCCGATGCTGTTCGACGTGGTGGGCCCCGTCTGCGAATCGGGCGATTGGCTTGGCACCGAACGCGAACTCGCGGTACGCGCCGGCGACTTCATCGCGGTGCTGTCAGCCGGTGCGTACGGCATGAGCATGGCCAGCAACTACAACACGCGGGGCCGCGCCGCAGAAGTGATGGTGTTGGGCGACAAGGCCTGGGTGATCCGCGACCGCGAGCCGGTCCTCACACTGTTTGCTGGCGAGCACCTGCTGCCAACCTGATCCAGCGCGTTAGATCCGACCCTCTTCGACCCCGTGGCACGCGATCAGCGCGCCACCGAACATCTTCAACGCCGGCCGCTCTGCCTTGCAGCGCGTGTTCGCATGCGGGCAGCGCGGGTGGAAGCTGCAGCCACTCGGTGGCATCAGTGGGTTCGGCACCTCGCCCTGCACCGGCGTACGCGAGCGGCCGCTCATGTGGATGTCCGGGATCGCGTCGAGCAGCATGCGCGTGTACGGGTGGCGCGGCCGCGCGAACAGATCAGCTTTGTCGGCGAGCTCGACGATGCGCCCGAGGTACATCACGCCGACCTGGTCGCTCACGTGCCGCACGACCGCGAGGTTGTGCGAGATGAACAGGTACGTCAGCCCCTGCTTGCGCTGCAGGTCTTTCATGATGTTCAAGACCTGCGCCTGCACCGAGACATCGAGCGCCGAGGTCGGCTCGTCGCAGACCAGAAACTCGGGCTGTGTCGCGAGCGCACGCGCGATCGAAATGCGCTGGCGCTGGCCACCTGAGAACTGGTGCGGGAACTTCTCGACATCGGCCGTGGCCAACCCGACCGATTGCAGCAGCTGCGCCACGCGCGCTCGCATCTCGTGTGCGTCTGCCTTGGCGCCGGTGCCGTTCGCGTGCTGCAGCAAGCCATGCTCCTTCAGCGGCTCGCCGACGATGTCGGCCACCTTCCAGCGCGGGTTCAGGCTCGCGTACGGGTCCTGAAAAATCATCTGCATGCGGCGGCGCAGCGCGAGTGCGTCTTTCGACTTGAGCGTGGTCGCGGTGTCGGTGCCATCGAACTCGACCCGGCCTTTCGTCGGCGCATACAGGCCGACGAGCAGCCGCGCGACCGTGCTCTTGCCGCAGCCCGATTCGCCGACCAGCGCGAGCGTCTTGCCGCGCTGGATCGAAAAGCTGATGCCGTCGACCGCGTGCACGAACTGGCGCGGCTTGCGCTCGATCATGCGGTTGAGCCACGGCGCCGAGACATCGAACGTCTTCGCGAGGTCGTGCACCTCGACCAGCGGTGCGTTCGGGTCGGGCCTCAAGACCGCGCTCATGCGGCCTGCCGCATCGCCGGCGAATGCAACCAGCACGCCGCGCGCGTAGAACCAGCCGCCAGCAAGTCCGGCCGCTCGACACGGCAGCGGTCAAACACCTTCGGGCAGCGCGGGTTGAACGCGCAGCCCGCGGGAATAGCCGTGAGCCGCGGCATCGCGCCATCGATTTGCAGCAGGCGCTCGCGGTCTTCGTCCATCGCCGGGATCGAGCCCATCAAGCCGACGGTGTACGGGTGCGCCGGCGCGTGGATCACGTCGCGCACCGGCCCGACCTCGACGATGCGCCCGGCGTACATCACCGCGACGCGGTCACAGGTTTCGGCGATCACGCCCATGTCGTGCGTGACCAACATCACCGCGGCGCCGTGGTCTTTGCACAGGCGCTTGAGCAACGAGATGATCTGCGCCTGGATCGACACATCGAGCGCGGTGGTCGGCTCGTCGGCGACGATCAGCTTCGGCTCGGCGGCGAGCGCGAGCGCGATCACCACGCGCTGGCGCATGCCGCCGGAAAACTGATGCGGGTACTGGTCGATGCGCGCTTCGGCAGCCGGGATGCCGGTTTCCTGCAGCAGCCGGATCGCGCGTTTGCGGGCTTCGTCGTTGTTGACCGGCAGGTGCGTCACGATCGTCTCGATCAGTTGCCGGCCGACCGTATACAGCGGGTTCAGCGAGGTCAGCGGGTCTTGAAAAATCGCGCCGATCTGACGGCCACGCAACTTGCGCATCGCTTCGTACGGCAGGTTGTCGATGCGCCGGCCGTCGAAGCGGATTTCGCCCGAGGCCACGCGCCCCGGCGGGTCGAGCAGGCCGATGATCGCTGCGCCGGTCAACGACTTGCCTGCGCCCGATTCACCGACCACGCCGAGGATCTCGCCCGGCGCAATCTCGAACGAGATGTCGTCGAGCGCGACCAGCGTGCCGCGGCGCGTCGGAAATTCAACGCACAGGTTGCGAACTTCGAGCAAGGGTTGGGTCATGCCGTTTTCATCGTCGTGCGCTCAACGCAGCCGCGGGTTCAACGCATCGCGCAACCAGTCGCCGAACAGGTTCATGCTCAAGGCGATCAGCAGCAGCATCGTGCCGGGAAAAATCACCAGCCACCACGCGCCGCTGAACAGCTGCTTCTGGCCTTCGTTGATGAAGGTGCCGAGTGAAGGCGATGTCGGCGAAACGCCGACGCCGAGGAACGACAGTGTGGCCTCGGTCTGGATCGCGAGTGCGAGGTGGATCGTCGCGAGCACCAGCACCGGCCCGAGCACGTTGGGCAGCACGTGCTTGCGCATGATGCGCAGCGGCGGCACGCCGACCACGCGCGCGGCCTGCACGTATTCCTTGTTGCGCTCGACCATGGTCGAGCCGCGCACCGTGCGCGCGTATTGCACCCAGCCGGGCAGCGCGATCGCGAGGATCAACACGCCGAACGCGAGCGAATCGTGTGCCTGCGGAAAGAGCGCGCGGCCCACGCCCGCGATCAGCAGCGCGATCAGGATCGAAGGGAACGACAGCATCACGTCGCACACCCGCATGATTAAGCCGTCGATGCGCCCGCCCACATAGCCCGAGAGCAGACCGAGCGAAACGCCGATCAGCATCGAGGCGATGACCGAAGCGCCGCCGATCATCAGCGAGATGCGCGCGCCGTAGAACAGCGCCGAGAGCACGTCGCGGCCCTGCTCGTCGGTGCCGAGCAGGTACTTGGCGCGGCCGCCTTCGAGCCATGCCGGCGGCAGCATCGAGTCGCTGAGTTCGAGCGTGGCGAGATCGAACGGGTTGTGCGGCGCGATCACGTTGGCAAAGGCGGCGCAGAACACGCAGGCGAGCGCGACGAGCGCCGCGCCGATCGCCATCGGCGAGCTGCGAAACGAATGCCAAACATCGCCGTCGAAAAAGCGCGCCCAGGCGCCGGGCGGCTTCGCGGCAGGTGGTTCAGAAACGATCACGGTGCTCATGTATGGCGCGGTGCCGACAAGCTCACTTCAATGTCACCCACTTGAAGTACATGTAGTTCGTGGGCAGCTGCGTCAGCGTCACGTTTTTCTTGTACGCCCACGCGAGCGCCTGCTGGTGCAGCGGGATGTGGCCGACATCGTCGGTGTGGATCTTGAACGCCTCGCGGATCATCTCTTCGCGCTTGGTCTTGTCGGTCTCGGTCTGGATCTTGGTCGTCAGCTCGTCGAGCTTCGGGTTGGCGTACGCGCCCAGGTTGTACTGGCCGCGGCCGGCGTCCGTCGGCGAGGCCATCAGGTTGTATAGCGCGTCGTGCGCGTCGGCCGTGCTCGGCGTCCATCCGAGCAAATAAAAGCTGGTGTCGCGCCGCAAGATTTTCGGGAAGTAGCTGACTTTGGTTTCGGCCTGCAGGTTCACCTTGACGCCGATGCGCGCGAGGTTGGCGGCCACCGCCTGGCAGATGGCCGCGTCGTTCACGTAGCGGTCGTTCGGGCAGTTCATGCCGACCTCGAAACCGTTCGGGTAGCCGGCGTCAGTGAGCAGCTTTTTCGCAGCTTCAGCGTCATAAGGCAACCGCTTGTTCAGGTCGGGTTGAAAGCCACGCACCGCGGGCGCAACCATTTCGCCGGTCGGCGTGGCGGCGCCGCGCATCACGCGGGCCTTGATCGTGTCTTCGTCGATCGCCTGATAGAAGGCCTGCCGCACGCGCTTGTCTTTGAACGGGTTCTTGCCCTTGACGCTGCTGTTGAGCAGCTCGTCGCGCTTTTGGTCCATGCCGAGAAAGATCGTGCGCAGCTCGGGGCCTTGCAGCACGGTGAGGTTGGGTGCGGCCTTGATGCGCTCCACGTCTTGCAGCGGCACCGGCTCCATCACATCGGTCTCGCCCGAAAGCAGCGCGGCCACACGGGTCGCGTCGTTGCCGATCGGCGTGAACACGACTTCGTCGAGGTTGGTCTCGACTTTGTCCCAATGGTTGAAGTTGCGCACGATCGTCGTGCGAACTGACGGCTGGCGCTCTTTGAGGCGGAACGGGCCGGTACCGTTGGCTTTGAAGCTGGCGGTGTTCTCGATGCCCTTGCGGCGATCGACCGGGCGCTCGGCCTTGTTTTGCTCGCACCAGGTCTTGCTCATCATCGCGAACACGGTCAGCGTGTCGGGCAAGATCGGGAACGGCGTAAGCGTCTCGATCTCGACCACGGAGTCGCTGACCTTGCGCACCTCTTTGATTGGCGCCACGTAGCCGCGCATGTCGCTGCCGGCGTCGCGTGCCCGCGTGAAGCTGAAGATCACGTCGTCGGCGGTGAACGGCGTGCCGTCCTGAAACTTGACGCCTTTGCGCAGCTCGAAGCGCCAGACCGTCGGCGAGGTCTGCGACCACTTGGTCGCCAGCAGCGGGATCACCGACATGTCTTTGCCGCGCCCAACCAGCGACTCATAAACGTTGCCCATGAAGCTGAGCTGCAGCGATTCGTTCAGCGAGTGGGGGTCCATCGATTGCACATCGCCCTGGTTCGCCACCCGCAGCGTGACGGCTTGCGCGGCACACGCGGCGAATGCGAAGGTGACTGCGAGCGCGCTGGTCAACAAGGTGGGCTTGAACTTCATGGTCGTTTCCTGGCGAAGGTGAATCCGAAGTAAATCAAGAACAAAAGAATCAATGCCCGGCCGCCGATTTTTCGGCGCGCAGGCGCGGGTCGACGACGAAGTAGAGCATGTCGACCACGAGGTTGATCGCAACGAAGATCAGCGCGATCAGGCACAGATAGGCCGCCATCACCGGGATGTCGGCGAACGTCACGGCCTGGATGAATAGCAGGCCCATGCCGGGCCACTGGAACACCGTCTCGGTGATGATGGCGAAGGCGATCAGCCCGCCGAGCTGCAGCCCGGTGATCGTGATCACCGGCACCAGCGTGTTGCGCAGCGCGTGACCGAAATACACGGCCCGGTTCGTCAAACCGCGGGCGCGTGCGAACTTGATGTAGTCGGCGCGCAGCACTTCGAGCATCTCGGAGCGCACCAGCCGCATGATCAGCGTGAGCTGGAACACTGCCAGCGTGATCGACGGCAAGATCAAGTGCTTCCAGCCGTCGACAGTGAGAAAACCGGTGCTCCAGTAGCCAAGCATCGTGACCTCACCGCGCCCGAAGCTCGGCAGCCACTTCAGCGTGACCGCGAACACCAGAATCAGCAAGATGCCGATCAGGAACACAGGCAGCGAAACACCGACGAGCGACACCGTCATCAGCACCTGCGACATCACGCTGCCGCGCCGCAGCGCCGCGTACACGCCCATCGGAATGCCGAGCGCCAGCGCGAGGAATGCCGCGCACATTGCCAGCTCGAGCGTCGCCGGCAACCGCTCGGCGATCAGGGACGAAACCAGCCGCCCCTGCCGCAAGCTCAAGCCGAATTCGCCTTGGACCGCCTTGCCGACGAAGCGTGCGAACTGCACCGGAAAGGGCTTGTCGAGGCCGAGGTCGACACGCAATTGGGCGCGTTGTTCGGGTGTGGCGTCCTGGCCGAGGATATTGGTCACCGGGTAGCCGACGTACTGGAACAGCATGAACGCGATGAACGCCACGGTGAGCATCACGATCACGGCTTGGGCGAGGCGGCGGAGGATAAAAACAAGCATCGGCGAAGGTGGGTGCAGGGCGCTGCATCAAAGCAAAACACGGGCCGCAAGTCAAAAGGGATTGCCCGGGGGCGGATCGTGCGGGCCGATACGATTTATCGTCTACGTCTACCCTGCCGACTGTCCCTTAAATAAACATAAACTTGATCGAAATACCATTTAACGAAAATGTATATATTATGACCAGACCGTCTACTGCGCTCGCGCAAATGCCACCATCGACCGTAGCGGCGCTGCAGCAACTGGGCGCAGACTTGGCGGTGGCCAGGCTTCGGCGCAAGGAGTCACTCAAGACCTGGGCCAAACGCATGGGGGTGAGCGTTCCGACCCTGTTGCGGCTGGAGGCTGGCGAGCCAGGCGTTAGCCTCGGCGTTCTTGCCACCGCGCTCTGGCTGGTTGGCCGCGACACGACATTGGCGACCTTGGCGGCGCCCAAGGAAGACCGGGGTGCACTTGAACTCGACGTCCGGCAAGCCGAGACCCTCGGCAAGCAGCGCGCGCGCGCCACCGCCGAGGCGAAGTTGCAACGGGCAACGAAGCGGCATAGTCAGCCGGAACCATGAGACACGACCTCCTTCACTTGTGGTTTTTGGCAGACCCTTCTGCGCCGCGCTGCGTCGGTGCGCTGCGGCTGGTTGACCCTGGCAAAGGCGCCTCGCTTCAATACGGCGCCGATTGGCTGGAGCACGGTTTCGCGCTCAGCGAAGACCTGCCGCTCACCGACATCGAGCAAGTGCCGCGGTGGAAAGGCATGGCCGTCGGCGCGGTCGACGACGCCCGGCCCGACCGTTGGGGCGAACGCGTCATCCAGTACATCGACAGGCCCGCACGCCTCTCGATCATGGAGTACCTTTTTTATGCTGGCGACGAACGTTTCGGGGCACTCGGCGTATCGACTTCGGCCGTCGCCTACATCCCATGCGCGCAAAGCCCGTTGCCGCGGCTGGAGCAGGCGCAGCTGCTCAGCGAGATCGTCCACAAGGTCAGCGCCAAGGAGCCGGTCAGCGACATCGAACGCAAGATGCTCAGCGCAGGTAACAGCCTTGGCGGTACCAAGCCGAAGGCCCTCATCGAAATCGCCGGTGAGCAATGGATCATCAAGTTCTTCAACAACGAGCCGATCGACGTGCCGCTCATCGAGCACGCATCGATGACGCTCGCCGCGCTGGCTCGCATCGACGTGGCCGAAACACGGATGGTGCCGCTCGCCGGCGAGAACGCGTTGGCGGTGCGCCGCTACGACAGGAACGGCGTCATGCGCGTGCATTGCATCTCGGCGGGCACCGCGCTGCGCGCTGAGACCGTTGCCGGGCAGGAACCCGAATTTGGCTACCCGAATCTTGCCCAATTGCTGCGTCGCGCCGGCGTGGCCGACGACGATCTCAACCTGCACGACATGCACGAACTCTTTCGCCGCATGGTGTTCAACATCCTGATCGACAACACCGACGACCACGAAAAGAACCATGCGCTGCGAGTCGTCATGCCGACCCGCCAGGGCAGGTATCGACTGGCGCCGGCCTATGACGTGCTGCCCACGAACTCGGGCCAGGGATACCAGGAGTTCTTGGTCGGAGCCGACGGGCGAGATTCGACGCTCGCGAACGCCATGTCGCAATGCCGGCTTTTCGGCTACGCGCCAGCGCAAGCCGCCGCCGAGGTGGTGCGCGTGATAGCGGTGGTAAACGGTTGGCGGGCGCACTTTGCAGCGTGCGGTGTCACGCATGCCGATCTGGAGAGCTTGGCCGAGCGCATCGATGGTGCGGTGCTGCTCGGTCAGCGGCGGAGCTTCGATCCGGCGAACCATGCACTGCCGCCGCGCTCGCCACGGCGTCGAAGCCCATTCGCCCGGTAACGTGCAGTCGGCGTTCGCAACCCGGCGTGTTCGCGGCCCGTCGAACGGGAATCTCCGAGGCGCAACGCTATTTCAGCGTCGAGCTCGGATTCGCGTCGTCTCCGGCGCTCATGTACCGCTGCAGCGCGTCGATGTTCGTCGCCGGCGAAGGGAGCAACGCAATCTGCAGATCGACAAATAGCGGATCAGCTCGCATGGGCGAGCCAGTTCTCACGCTGGCCTTCAGGCACGAGGTCCAGGTAGACAAGATCGAACTTGAATCCACCCATGATGTCTTCCAAGTCGGCTTCAATCGCGTAGACCAAGTTCGGTGGGCACCGAGTCACCAGCAGATCGATGTCGGAGTCGAGCCCGAAGCCAGCGGATTTGAGCGACCCGATCAGCGTGGCGTCTGCGCCCCGCGCGCGCAAATGGCTGAGCGCGTGCAACAGCGCCGCGCGCCGCAACGACTCTGGCGTCCAATTGCGCCCGCCGCAAGGATTCGATTCGACTCATGCTCTGTACGTTAGCGGGAGCGGCGCGGATCGCGCATCCCGCGCCAGACTCCGCCACGGACATACCGGCCTGCGCATGCCTGTGCGAGAACGGCGCGCCCAGTCCTGAGTTGAGTCCGAAAATGGGGCTAGAAATAATGTGTCCGTATCGTTGCCCTCGAGAGCTTGCGCGAGTTCTGGCGACGCCATCGGTGCCGAAACCGTTCAACTGGTGTAACAGTATGGATATTCGACCGATCTGTACCAAGGCCGACCACGAGGAGGTGTTGAAGGAAATCTTGAAGCTGATGACCGCGGACCCCGAACTCGGCACGCCCGATGGGGATTGCCTGGACGTGCTCGTCACGCTGGTGCAAGCGTTCGAGGCCAAGCATTGCCCGATGCCTGCCGCCGACCCCATCGAAGCCATCGAAGCCATCGAAGCCATCAAGT
Source organism: Rhizobacter sp. (assembly GCA_031363645.1). Taxonomy (GTDB): domain Bacteria; phylum Pseudomonadota; class Gammaproteobacteria; order Burkholderiales; family Burkholderiaceae_C; genus LMDS01. The sequence continues at coordinate 21,640 of JANLUW010000414.1, forward strand.
TTCGAATGGAGCAGCAGGGCCTGACGCCACGCGACCTGGAGCCGATGATCGGCCGCCTGAACCGGGTCTACGAAGTGTTGGCCAGGCGTCGCCCGCTGACCATGGCGATGGCGCGACGGCTGCATGCACAACTCGGCATTTCCGCCGAAAGCCTGATCGGAGAGCCGGACGCCGCCGTGCGATAGGCCGATCGTCGACTGCCGAGCCGCACCGCCAAAGAAAAAGCCGCCCGGAGGCGGCTTTTTGATCTGGCGAGGGCTTACGCGAGGCAAGCGCCCGATCAGAAGAAGTGACGAACACCGAATTCGGCGCCGGTCGACTTTCCGCCTAGCTGAGTTTCTAGCCGCACCGGTGCGGTTTGGTACGGGTTGCTTGACGAACCACCGGCAACGCCCAGGCCTGACTGGTTGCCGTTCTTCAGGCGCGACACGTTCGTGTACACGGCAGTGCGCTTGGACAGGTTGTACACGTAGCCGAGCTTGAACTGATCGACCTTGTTGTCCAGGTTGAAGGCACCACTCGAACCGCTCAGCTTGCTGCGGTCGTAGCCAGCATGGATTTCACCTTGGCCGATCGGCACCACGGCGCTCACAGACAACCGGTTTTCCCTGGCGTTCTCGACCGTGTCACGGTCGAAGTAGCCGAGCAGCTTCACGACGCCCAGATCGTACGAACCGCCGATGTTCCAGGTCTTCTGCTGCGCAGTGGTGCCCGAGCTGTTCAGGTTGCCCGGGGTGCCGCTGAAGCGCTGCTGCGCGTAAGCAGCGGCAACGTCGAACGGTCCGGCAGCGAAGCCGATCCGGCCACCAAGGTAACGACCGGGGTTGGTGGACGTGGTCCCATTGCCACCACCTTCACCGGCTGCTGCCATGAACTGGCCGTACACGCCACCGAGGTTCGACGGCAAGAAGTAGCCGATCGAGTTGTCGGCACGTACGAACGTGGCTGTCGGCAGTTGCAGCGCATGGGTCGAATCGCCCAGCCCGACGGTACCGAAAGCGTCGAAAATCGTGTCGTTCCAGAAGGTCGGGGTGTAGTCACGGCCGAGACGAACTTCACCGAACCCGCCCATCAGGCTGACAGTCGAACGACGATTGAAGAACTTGGTGTTGGTGGTGCCGGTGTCGGCATTGACGCCGGCCAGCAGAACGAAGCCGGCCTTCAGGCCACCACCGAGGTCTTCAGTGCCCTTGAAGCCAAGTTGGCTGCTGTTGATGCCGTCTTGGCTCAACGAATACCGGCGATTGGAACCGTCGTTTTTGACGTACTTGGCGCTTAGGTCAAGCGTGCCGTACAGCGTCACAGACGATTGAGCCGAAGCCACACCAGCGAAAGCGCCCAGAACTGCGAGAGCGAGCAGAGATTTTTTCATTGCAACTATCTCCTAGGTTGAACAAGAGGTCCCGATCAAGAATCACCCTCGTTGGGCAGATCAGGTACAACCCCCTCAGCGGAAGTTGTGTGTATTGCACCAGAGGGGCCGAGTGCTGGAAAGCCTCGCCGGTCAAAAAAGGACTTTATGTTGTCTGAGTACAACGAGCCGCACCCGCTTTGCCATGCACCGAAACCCACCCGCTTGCACCCGCTGAGTTGGCTGCGAATCGCGACCGATTCAGCGAAGGGCGGGGTTGCGTTATTCTTGCACTCGCTCTCACTTGTTGCCACGCCCTTGCCCTCCATCGACACCCTCTTGACCGCGGCCGACAACGCCCTTCGCACCCTCTCGGGCGCGAGCCATGCCTCGCGGCCGTGCCCCGTGGCAGCCGTGCCGGGCGAACCGCTCGACGACTCGCAGCGGCGTCTTTCAGGTGCATTGATGCGCGTGAACCACGTCGGTGAGGTGTGTGCCCAGGCGCTCTACAACGCGCAGTCGCTGAGCACGCGCGACGCGGCATTGAAAACGCAGTTCGCGCACGCTGCGCGCGAAGAAACCGACCACCTGGCGTGGACCCAACAACGCCTGCGCGAGCTCGGTGCGCACCCGAGCTTGCTGAATCCGCTGTGGTACGCCGGCTCGTTCGCGATCGGCCTGATCGCCGGGCGGGCGGGCGATGCGGTGAGCCTGGGCTTCGTCGTCGAGACCGAACGTCAGGTCGAGCAGCACCTCGATTCGCACCTGCAACGGCTGCCGAAGGCCGACACGTCGTCACATGCGATCGTGCAGCAGATGAAGGCGGACGAGGCGCGCCACGGCGCCGCCGCGCAGGCCGCAGGCGCGGCCGCGCTACCCGCACCCGTGCGCTGGGCGATGCGGCTGGTGGCGGTCGTCATGACGAGCACCGCGCACCGCATCTGAATCGCCGGTTGTTCACGCCCTTCAGGCCGTCTTGACCTCGAAGCTGGTCGTGATTTCGGCGGTTTTGGCCAGCATGATGGTGGCCGAGCAATATTTGTCGTGCGACATCTTCACCGCGCGATCGACCACTGCATCGGCCAGCACCGGCCCGGTGACGACAAAGTGCAGGTGGATTTTCGTAAACACCTTCGGGTCGGCCGGTGCGCGCTCCGAGGTCACCACGACCTGACAACCGCGCACATCGTGCCGGCCGCGCTGCAGGATCAGCACCACGTCGTAGGCGGTACAGCCGCCGGTGCCGGCGAGCACGGTTTCCATCGGCCGCGGGGCGAGGTTACGGCCACCGCCGTCGGGCGCACCGTCCATCATCAGCAGGTGGCCGCTGCCGGTTTCGGCCGAAAAC
>JANLUW010000438.1:0-13619 GCA_031363645.1 Rhizobacter sp.
GTGGGCAATGGAGCTGCTTAGCCGGGTCACGCCTGCACCGGCCACGGCTGCCAGGGTGTCGATATCGTTGCAAACCACAGCGATGTGGATTGCCGGCGCGAAACGTATGCCGTCTCGCACAAACGGCCATTGCACGATGCGCCCCAGTGACCTGCGAAAGTTTGAACAGGCATGTGCTGCCAGATCTTTGGGCGTGGTGGGGCGACGGTGCTACTGGAAATAGCCGGGTGCCGCGCACATCGGGATGGGGGAAGTGGCGATGCGCCGCGCCACCAAGCCGGGCTCCAGCACATCGCGGTAACGGATGCTGGCGTCTACATCCCCTTTCACGTGGTCGACATTGCGGTCGGCCATCAGCAACTCCAGGTTCACCTGCGGGCGGCCTCAAATCCGAAGTGCAAAACCCGCCCCGTAAGGTGTCGGTCGAATGCAACCTCATTACTCGCAGATCAAATGGGACGCCCGGAGGCATCCTGGAACTGCGTTACATATGGTCGATCATTACCTGACCAAACCCCGAGCAAGACACTTGCGTTGCGCCTTCCATCAAGCGCGCGAAGTCGTAGGTCACCTTCTTCGACAGGATCGCCTTTTCCATCGAGCTGATGATCAGATCGGCTGCTTCGAGCCAGCCCATGTGGCGCAGCATCATTTCGGCCGACAGGATCTCCGAGCCGGGATTGACATAGTCCTTGCCGGCGTATTTCGGCGCGGTGCCGTGGGTGGCCTCGAACATCGCGATCGAGTCCGAGAGATTCGCGCCAGGCGCGATGCCGATGCCGCCGACTTGCGCAGCGAGCGCATCGGAAACGTAGTCGCCGTTCAAGTTCAACGTCGCGATCACCGAATACTCGGCCGGGCGCAACAAAATTTGCTGCAGAAAGGCATCAGCGATCACGTCTTTGATGACGATCTCGTGGCCCGACTTCGGGTTCTTGAACTTCATCCACGGGCCGCCGTCGATCAGCTCGGCGCCGAATTCTTTCTGCGCCAGCGCGTAGCCCCAGTCACGAAAGCCACCTTCGGTGAACTTCATGATGTTGCCCTTGTGCACCAGCGTGACCGATGACTTGTCGTTGTCGACCGCGTACTGAATCGCCTTGCGCACGAGCCGCTCGGTGCCTTCGCTCGAGACCGGCTTGATGCCGATGCCCGAGGTGTTCGGGAAGCGGATTTTCTTGACGCCCATTTCCTCGATCAAAAATTTGATCAGCTTCTTGGCTTTGTCGCTGCCCGACTCGAACTCGATGCCTGCGTAGATGTCTTCGGAGTTCTCGCGGAAGATGACCATATTGGTCTTCTCGGGCGCCTTCACCGGCGAAGGCACGCCGGTGAAATACTGGATCGGCCGCAAGCACACGTAGAGGTCGAGCTCTTGCCGCAACGCCACATTCAACGAGCGAATGCCGCCACCGACCGGCGTCGTCAGCGGGCCCTTGATCGAGACCACGTAGTCCTTCACGGCCGCCAGCGTTTCGGGTGGCAGCCACACGTCGGGGCCGTACACCTTGGTCGATTTCTCGCCAGCGTAGACCTCCATCCAGTGGATCTTTTTCTTGCCGCCGTAGGCCTTGGCCACGGCCGCGTCGACCACCTTCATCATCACCGGCGTGATGTCGGCACCGGTGCCGTCGCCCTCGATGAACGGAATGATCGGCTGGTCAGGCACGTTAAGCGAAAAATCGGCGTTGACACTGATTTTTTGCCCGGTTTCGGGCACTTTGATGTGCTGGTACATGGTGTGACGCTCCGGCGGTCGGGGGTGATTTTCGATTCTATGCCGCCACCTTTGTTGGCCGATCGACGACGGGCGCGCGTTGATAATCCAGTCATCACTTTTAGGCCTCAGCCATGACCCGTTTCGCTCACCTGCGCACCGCCCTCGCCTCGCTCGTATTCATCTCGGCCGCAGGCGCCGCAGTCGCCCAGGATGGGCCGCAAAAACTCTCGACCATCAAACTGAGCGCGGGCATGCACTCGATGAACGTGGAGGTGGCGCGCTCCGTGCAAGAGCACGCCATCGGCCTGATGTTTCGCAAATCGATGCCGACCAACGACGGCATGCTGTTCATCTTCGAGCTTGCCGGCCAGCAATGCTTCTGGATGAAGAACACGTTGCTGCCGCTGTCGGTCGCGTTCATCGCCGACGACGGCAGCATTGCGAACATCGAAGACATGAAGCCGCAGACGCTCGACAGCCACTGTTCGATCAAGCAAGTGCGCTACGTGCTTGAGATGAACGACGGCTGGTTCGCCAAGCGCGGCATCAAGGCCGGCACGAAGGTTCAGGGCGAGCCGTTCAAGCGCTGACTCCAACGAAAAGGGGCCGGCACTGCCGACCCCGTCATCGTCTCCTGCACGAAGGCCTTATGCGAAGTTCTTCTCGGCGAACTCCCAGTTCACCAGTGAGCTGAGGAAGGTCTCGCAGTACTTTGGGCGCACATTGCGAAAGTCGATGTAGTAGGCGTGCTCCCAGACATCGATCGTCAGAAGCGCCTTGTCAGCAGTGGTGAGCGGCGTGCCGGCGGCGCCCATGTTGACGATGTCGACGCTGCCGTCGGCCTTCTTCACCAGCCAGGTCCAGCCCGAGCCGAAGTTGCCGACCGCGCTCTTCGTGAAGGCTTCCTTGAAAACGGCGTAGCTGCCCCACTTCGCGTTGATCGCGTCGGCCAGCGCGCCTTTCGGCTCGGCGCCGCCGGCAGGCTTCACGCAGTTCCAGAAGAACGTGTGGTTCCAGACCTGTGCAGCGTTGTTGTAGATGCCGCCGCTCGCCTTCTTGATGATTTCTTCGAGTGACATCGACTCGAATTCGGTGCCTTTTTGCAGGTTGTTCAGGTTCACGACGTAAGCGTTGTGGTGCTTGTCGTGGTGGTACTCAAGCGTCTCTTTGCTCATTGCCGGAGCCAAGGCGTCATGGGCGTAAGGCAGTGCGGGCAGGGTGTGTTCCATCGTAGACCTCGTCGGGTTGTGGGGGTTGAAATCATTGTAGGCAGCTTGCCTCGCCAGCGTCGCCACGCACGGCGATCGCCCACGCGGCCTCAGCCACTCGTCCGACCCTGCACCGTCGTGACCATCACATCGGCCGATCCGTCGTGCAGCACGGCCTGCAAAACCGCACCCGGCACGAGCTGCCGCACCGACGCCACCGGTCGCCCGTCGCCGTCGCCGAGCCACGCATAGCCGCGCGCCAGTACCCGCTGCGGGCTGAGCGCACGCAGCCTGGCATCGAGTGCATCGACCCGCTGGCGATGCGCGGCAAGCCGCAGGTCGACCGCCCGACGCAGCGCGCCGTCGGCCTGCACCAGACGCAGCTGCTGGCCCTGCGTGGCGCGTGGCAGGTGCGACGCGAGCCGATGCGCGAGCAGCGCAAGCCGCTGGCCTTGTTGGCGCACCACCTGTCCCGGCCGCGCCAGCCGCAGCGCGCTGCGATCGAGCCGCTGCGCCTGGGTTTCGAGCGCGTCGTGCACACGCCGTTGCAACAGCGCTGCGAAGGCGTCGAGCACGTTCAGGCAGGCGGCGCGCGTCGGCGCGACGAGCTCGGCGGCGGCGGTCGGCGTCGGCGCGCGCAGATCGGCCGCGAGGTCGGCGAGCGTGATGTCGGTCTCGTGGCCAACGCCACAGACCACGGGCATCACGCAGCCGACGATCGCGCGCACGACGAGCTCGTCGTTGAAGGCCCACAAGTCTTCGAGCGAGCCACCGCCACGGCAGACGATCAACGCATCGACCTCGCCACGGCGTGATGCGAGCTCGATCGCCGCGGCCAGCGCCGACGGCGCACCTGCGCCCTGAACAACGCTCGGGTAGACAACGACCTGGACCTGCGGCGCACGCCGCGCCAGCACGGTCAACACGTCGTGCAGCGCTGCCGCGCCGAGCGACGTGACAACGCCGACGACACGCGGGTACGCCGGCAGCGCACGCTTGCGCCCGGCATCGAACAGGCCCTGCGCTTCGAGCCGCGCCTTGATCCGCAGAAACTGCTCGTACAGCACGCCCGCGCCAGCCGCTTGCATCGCCTCGACGATCACCTGCAACTCACCGCGCGGCTCGTACACACCGAGCCGGCCACGGAGCTCGACCAGCTGACCGTCCGTCGGCGCGAACGCGAGCAAGCTCGAGGCACGGCGAAACATCGCGCAGCGCAACAACGCACTGCCGCCGTCGGCATCTTTCAAATTGAAATAGCAATGGCCGCTGGCGGCGCGCGAGAAGCCGGAGATTTCCCCGCGCACGGTGCACACGCTGAAGCGACTGGCCAGCATGTCGCCGACCTCGCGCACCAGCGCAGCAACGCCCCAGGCAGCGCGCATGGGGCTTGCGCCTGATCCGTCAATCACGCGCAAACCCAACGCCGGCGCGGCTCGAGAACTCCACAACCGCGCTGGGCAAAGGCGCGCACGCCATTGCACCCGTCACGAGGCCGTCACAAAGACGTAAGTCATTGATTTTCATGGTTTTTTATCTGCCTAAAGATTGAGCATCGTGTGGCAGGCCGTGCAAATCCGGGCCTTTGGAGCGAATCGCGCGCGGTTGCCCACAAAGTTATCCACAGTTGCAGTGGATGTTTGCAGCGGTCGGCAGGGTCTGAAATCACCAAGGTATGCGCCGTCGCAACGGCCCTGTGACAGATGCCTGACCGCAAAACCTTCAGGCCATAATCGCGCGTTCTAAAATCCGCCGGCCGCTCTGAAGTACGCCACCGAAACGCCACCGAAAGGGCAAGATTGTTTTCGATCATACAAGCCGCCGGCTGGCCCATTTGGCCTTTGCTCTTGTGCTCCATCGCCGCCTTCGCGCTGGTGCTCGAACGGCTGTCGAGCCTGCGCACCGTGCGCGTTGCGCCCCCCAAGTTGCTCGACGAAGTGATCTCGGTCACGCGGGCGCATTTGCCGGCTGCGGACGTTGTCAACAAGCTGGCCGACAACTCGGTACTCGGCACGGTGCTCGCGACCGGCCTGCGCGCCGTGATAGCCGAGCCGCGCATGAGCGAGCGCGCGCTGCGCGACACGTTCGAGTCGGCCGGCCGCGCCGCGGTGCACAAGCTCGAACGCTAACTCAACGCGCTCGGCACGATCGCCTCGGCCGCGCCGCTGCTCGGGCTGATGGGCACCGTGATCGGCATGATCGAAATCTTCGGCTCGCAAACGCCGACCGGCAACAACCCGACCTTGCTCGCGCACGGCATTTCGATCGCGCTCTACAACACCGCGTTCGGGTTGATGATCGCGATCCCGTCGCTGATGTTCTACCGCTATTTCCGCGGCCGCGTCGACGGCTACACGCTCGACATGGAGCAGGCCTCCGACCGGCTCGTGCCGCACTTGATGCGCTTCGTCGTCGACCGCCGCCAGAGCAGCTGAAGGATCGCGCGATGCCGATGAACTTCCGCAAGGCGCGGCCAGAAGAGCCCGAGATCAACCTGATCCCGTTCATCGATGTGCTGCTGGTCGTGCTGATCTTTTTGATGCTGTCGACAACCTACTCGAAGTTCACCGAGCTGCAGATCACGCTGCCGGTTGCCGACAGTGAAAAGCTGCGCGACCGGCAGCGCGAGGTAATCGTCGCGGTCGCGGCCGACGGGCGCTACTCGGTCAACCGCAAGCCGGTCGAAGGCCGCAGCGTCGATGCGCTGACGGCCGAGCTCGTCGCCGCGGCTGCCGGCGCGAACGACGCGGTCGTGATCGTCTCGGCCGACGCGACCGTCGCGCACCAAAGCGTGATCAACGTGATGGACGCTGCACGTCGCGCGAACCTGCCGCGCCTGACCTTCGCGACGCAAACGTCGTCGGGCGGCGAAGCGCGCTGATCGCGCCTGCGGCGCAGCGCCTTGCCCCACCCGCTCACACCCGCGCAACGGCTGCAACGGGCCTGGCTGACGCGCGGCCCACTGGCGCATGCGCTGCTGCCGCTGGCGCTGGCCTACGGCGCCGTCACTGCGCTTCGGCGCTCGCTGTACCGCATCGGCCTGCTGACCACCCACACCCTGCAGCTGCCGGTGATCGTTGTCGGCAACCTGATCGCCGGTGGCGCCGGCAAGACGCCGACGGTGATCGCGATCGTCGATGCCTTGCGCCGCACCGGCCGCACGCCGGGCATCGTCTCGCGAGGCTACGGCGGCAGCAGCGAGGGCCTGCTCGACGTGACGCGCGCGGTGCCGGCCGCGCTGTGCGGAGACGAGCCGCTGCTGATGCACATTCGCTCCGGCGCGCCGCTCGTCGTCGGGCGCGACCGCGCCGGCGCTGCGCGGCGGCTGCTGCAGCTTTACCCGAACGTCGACGTCATCGTCAGCGACGACGGCCTCCAGCGCCTGTCGCTCGCACGCGATGCGCAGGTGATCGTCTTCGACGAGCGCGGTGCCGGCAACGGCTGGCTGCTGCCGGCCGGGCCGCTGCGCGAGGCGCTGCCGCGCGTGGTGCCGGCACGCACGCTCGTGCTCTACAACGCTGCACGGCCGTCGACGCCGCTGCCCGGCAGCGTTGCGCGCCGCAGCCTTGCCGGTGTGGTCGCGTTGGCCGACTGGTGGTGTGGTAGCAGCGCGACGATCGCCGCGCTCGACGCACTTCGCGCGCGCACCATCGTGGCCACGGCCGGGCTCGCTCGCCCGGAGCGGTTTTTCGAGATGCTGTGCGCGCACGACCTCACGATCACGCCGCTGCCGCTGCCGGACCACCACGATTACGCAACCCTGCCCTGGCCGCCCGACACCGCCGATGTGGTGCTGACCGAGAAGGACGCGATCAAGCTCGATCCTGCGCGCATCGGCACCACGCGCGTCTGGGTCGCGCCGCTAGACTTCGCGCTCGACGCCGCCTTCGAGGCCGCGCTGATCGCCCTGCTGCCACCGCCTGGACATCACCATGGAAACTCGCCTGCTTAACCTGCTCGTTTGCCCGCTATGCAAAGGCCCGCTCGAACACCTGCGGCCGCCGCAGCAAGCCAACGTCGAGCTCGTCTGCCATGCCGACGGCCTCGCGTTCCCGGTGCGCGACGGCATTCCGGTGATGCTCGAAGCCGAGGCCCGTGCGCTCGATGCCGCGCCGACATCGCCGACGCCGACGCCGACACCGACGCCCACGTCCACGCCCTCGACATGAACTTCACCGTGCTGGTGCCGGCGCGCCTCGCATCGACACGGCTGCCGAACAAACCGCTGGCCGACCTCGCCGGGCTGCCGATGATCGTGCGCGTGGCGCGCAACGCGGCCCGCTCGGCGGCCGCACGTGTCGTCGTCGCGGCCGACGACGTGCGCATCGTCGAAGCCTGCGCCGCGCACGGTGTGCAAGCGCTGCTGACCCGCACCGACCACGCGACCGGCAGCGACCGCCTCGCCGAGGCCTGCGAGCTGCTCGGCCTGGGCGGCACCGACCTTGTCGTCAACGTGCAGGGCGACGAGCCGCTGCTCGACCCGCACATGATCGACGCCTGCGCCGCGCTGCTCGCCAAGCACCCCGATTGCGTGATGAGCACCGCCGCGCACGCGATCGATGCGATCGACGAACTCGACAACCCGAATGTCGTGAAGGTCGTACTCGATGCCGCCGGCCGTGCGCTCTACTTCTCGCGCGCGCCGATCCCGTGGTGGCGCGATGCACGCGCGGCGGGCGCCTCGCCGATATCGCATGGCGCGAACGCCGCGCCACTGCGCCACATCGGCCTCTATGCCTACCAGGCGGAGTACCTGCGGCGCTTTCCCACGCTGGCCGCGAGCCCGCTCGAACACATCGAGGCGCTCGAGCAATTGCGCGTGCTCTGGCATGGCGATCGCATCGCCGTGCACGTCAGCGAATCGAGGCCGGGGCCGGGTGTCGACACGCCCGAAGACCTGGCCCGCGTGCGCGCTTTGTTCGACTGATTTCAGCGCGCGCGCAGCGCGTGTTTTCCCCTGCCCGCGCGTCAGCGTCGTGGAGGGGTCGCATGCTATTCTCGATTCGGAGGGAACATGCGTCCCAGTTGCGCTGCGCTCACGAGACACAAGAACGAGGACACCCATGAGACTCATCCTGCTGGGCCCACCTGGCGCGGGCAAAGGAACCCAAGCTGCGTTCATCTGCAAGAAGTTCGGCATCCCGCAAATCTCGACCGGTGACATGCTGCGAGCGGCCGTCAAAGCGGGCACCGAGATGGGCATCGCAGCGAAGAAGGTGATGGACTCGGGCGCACTCGTGAGTGACGCCATCATCATCGGCCTCGTCAAAGAACGCATCACGCAGCCCGACTGCGCGAGCGGATTTTTGTTCGACGGTTTCCCCCGCACCATCGTGCAGGCCGACGCGATGAAGGCCGCTGGCGTCAAGCTCGACCTCGTGCTCGAAATCGACGTGCCCGACGAAGCCATCATCGAGCGCATGAGCGGCCGCCGCGTGCACGTGGCCTCCGGCCGCACCTATCACCTGAAGTTCAATCCGCCCAAAGTCGCCGGCAAAGACGACGTGACCGGCGAAGACCTGATCCAGCGCGCAGACGACGAAGAAGCCACCGTGCGCAACCGCCTCGACGTGTACCAAAAGCAGACCCGCCCGCTGGTCGACTACTACGCCGGCTGGACTGCCCGTGGCGACGCCGATGCGCCGCGCTATCGCAAGATCAGCGGCACTGGCAGCGTCGAAGAAATCACCGCACGCGCGCTTGCCGCGCTCACCTGAAAAGATCGAACCAACATGGAAATTGCAGGCAAGGTCTTCATCGTCACCGGCGGTGCTTCGGGCCTCGGTGAAGGCACGGCGCGGATGCTCGTCGCGCACAGCGCAAAAGTCGTCATCGCCGACTTGCAGGTCGACAAAGGCGAAGCACTCGTGGCCGAACTCGGGGGCGCTGCGGTGGCCCAATTCGTCAAGTGCGACGTGAGCCAGGAGGCCGATGGCCAGGCTGCCGTGGCCATGGCCCTGACGCTCGGCAAGCTGTTCGGCCTGGTCAACTGCGCCGGCATCGCGCCCGCCGCGAAAACAGTCGGCAAAGACGGCGCGCACGCACTCGGCACGTTTGCCAAGGTCGTCACCGTCAACCTGATCGGCAGCTTCAACATGATCCGCCTCGCCGCCGAAGCCATGAGCAAAAACGAGCCCGAACCCACCGGCGAGCGTGGCGTGTTGATCTCGACCGCGAGCGTGGCGGCGTACGACGGTCAGATGGGTCAAGCCGCGTATGCGGCGTCGAAAGGCGGTGTGGTCGGCATGACCCTGCCGATCGCCCGCGACCTCGCGCGCAACGGCATCCGCAACATGACGATCGCGCCGGGCATCTTCGGCACGCCGATGCTGTTCACGATGCCGCAGGAGCTGCAAGACGCACTCGCCGCCAACGTGCCCTTCCCCAGCCGCTTGGGCACGCCAGCCGACTACGCCAAGCTCGTGCACCAGATTGTCACGAACGAGATGCTCAACGGCGAAGTGATACGGCTCGACGGCGCGATTCGACTGGCGCCGAAGTAACCATCGCCGGTCACCAACTAAAACGCGACCTCTCGGGGCCGCGTTTTAGTTGGTACCTGCGAAGCGCGCTTGCGAATCAAGATCCTTTGGCTCGCTTTGCGTACAGCGCCCACAGCCGCGCCAAATCGCCAGTGCCGTCGTTGCCCGACACGGTTTTAAGCGTGGCCTGCGCCTTCGCGTTTTCGCCCGCAGCGAGCTGCGCGATTCCGAAGTGCAGCTTCGCATCTTCGGCGCGCTTCAAGCCCCCCTTGGCGATGCCTTGCTGCATCGTCTGCAGTCCCTTGACCTTCTGACCTTCGAACACCTGGTTCATGCCGATCGTGACCAACTCGTTGCCATCTTTCGCAGCGAGCGCCGATTTTTCATCGTCGGCCGCGGTCTTCTTAGCTTCTTCGATGCGCTTGTCGACAAGGCCACGCAAGCGCTTGTCGCGCTCGGCCTGCGGGCCGGCACCCAAGATGCCGGCCGCGAAGCCCTTGTCGATCACCTGCTTGGCCTCGGCGCCCGAGCCGGCCTGCAGCGCGAGTTGCGCCAGCTCCGAAAAATCGGCGGCGCTGGTCATGCTGCCGGTCGCGAGCGAGAGGCGGTAGGTGTCGAGCGAGAGGCGATCCGAAAACCCGGGCTTGCTTTGCAGCCGGCTCAAGAGCGCAACCCAATATTCTTTTTTCGGGTAGTAAGTGACGAGCCGTTCGAGCGCGAAGGCCTCACCGCTCGCGTCCTTTTGACGAACCGCCGCGTTCATCAACAAATTGATGCGGTCTTCGGCCGGCACTTGCCCGTTGCGCTCGGCCGCCTGGATCTCCGCCGTGAGCTGCTTGGCCGCGCCGGCCAAATCGCCCGAGAGGTATTGGGTCTGGGTCATGAACGTGCGATTGGCGGCGCTGGTGCCGCCTTCGGCAAAGTAGCGCGCATACCACTGCTGCGCTTTCGCGTACTCCTTGCCGCGGTAGTAGGTGCCGGCGATCGACTCGATCGTGCGCAGCTTCTCGGTGCCGCTCATGCCGCCGGCCAGTGCCTCGTACGAACGTGCCGCGGTATCGGCCTCACCAGCACCCGAGGCCGCGGCCAGCCGCATGCGCTCGATCAGGTTCGACTCGGCGGCGGTCTTGCCGCCCACTGCATCGGCCTCGCGCACCTTGCCGAGCGCTTCTCGGTACTTGCCGCCCTTGATCATTTCTTGAGCGGCCTGCAGCGGTTTGCCGACTTCCGGCCGCGTGCCCTGCCCGTGCGCCGCGCCGAAAACCAATGCCGCAGCAGCGGCTGCGATCACACGATTCATCACTCTGTTCATACGTTGCTTTACGCGCTGCTATTTGACGAACTGCTCGTTACCCACCATGCCGAGCTTGGTCACGCCAAGGCGCTGCGACTCGGCCAGCACCTCGGCCACGTAGCGGTACTCGACCAGCTTGTTCGGCCGCACGTGCACCTCGGGCTGGTCGGGCTGTGCCGCGACGTCGCGCAGCTTGACCTCGAGCGCTTGCCTGGTGGGAATGGTCTCGCCGTTCCAGAGGATCGTGCCGTCGAAGTCGACATCGATGGTCACGACCACCGGGTCTTTGGTCGGCGGCGGCGGGTTGCCTGCCGGCATGTTCATGTTTACCGCGTGTAGTTGCACCGGGATCGTGATGATCAACATGATGATCAGCACCAGCATCACGTCGATCAACGGCGTGGTGTTGATGTCCATGATCACCTCGGGCTCGCTCGAGCCGCCTCCACCCAAGTTCATTGACATGGCGTTTCCTCAGTCCTTTGATGGTCCACGGGTCACCCTTTGGGTGGGGGTTCGGTGACAAAGCTGATCTTGGCGATTGCCGCGCGCTGGCACGCGAACACCACGCGCCCGATCGACTCGTAGCGTGCCTTCTCGTCGCCGCGAATGTGCACCTCGGGCTGTGGCGTGAGCACGGCCACCGCTTTCAGCCTGGCGAACAACGCGTTGTTGTCGGGAACGAGCTGCGCGTTCCAAAACACATCGCCGTCTTTGTTGACCGAGATCTCGATGTTTTCGGGCTTGGTCTTGCGCGCGATGTTGGTCTCTTTGGGCAAGCTCATCGGCACGGTCTGCGTGACCACCGGGATGGTGATCAGGAAGATGATGAGCAGCACGAGCATCACGTCGACCAGCGGCGTCGTGTTGATGGTGGAGACGACATCGTCTTCGTCCCCACCGCCTAGGTTCATTGACATGAGCGGGCTCCTGTGTGGCGCGCGCTCACCGGGCCGCGGTCTTCATGCGCGCGCCCATCAGCACGCCGTGCAAGTCGGCACCGAAGTTGCGCACCGACTCCATGTTGACCTTGTTGCGGCGCACCAGCCAGTTGTAGCCGAGCACCGCCGGCACTGCGACGAACAGGCCGATGGCGGTCATGTAGAGCGACTCGCCCACCGGGCCGGCCACCTTGTCGATGGATGCCTGACCGGCCACGGCGATCGTGGTCAACGCATTCAAAATGCCCCACACCGTGCCGAACAGGCCGATGAACGGGGCCGTGGAGCCGACCGTGGCCAGCACGGCCAGGCCGTCTTGCAGGCGCGATTGCACGTCGGCGATGCTGCGCTCGACCGAGCTCGTGACCCACGTGCTGCGGTCGATGTTTGCGGTGAGCGCGCCTTCGTGGTGGTCACCGGCGGTGATGCCGGTCTCGGCGATGAAGCGGAATGCGCTGCCGTCTTTCAGGGTCTTGACGGCATCGGGCAAATTAGCCGCCTTGAAAAACCCGCCGCGGGCGTTCTTGGCCTCGGCGCTGATCTTGAAGCTCTCGTACAGCTTGGTAATCAGGATGTACCAGCTGGCCAGACTCATGATCACCAACACGATCAGCGTGCCACGCGCGACGAAATCACCTTGCGCCCACAACATGCCGATGCCATAAGGGTTGTCGACCGTTTCCTTGGTGGTCACCGCATCGGCGATCGGCGCGGCCGATGCGATCGGGGTGACCGCCGGCGCAGCCGGTGCTTCTGCCGCAGGCGCGGAGGCCTGCGCGTTCGCGAGTTGGGGTGCGGCAACGATGCTGGCGGCGAGCGCGAACGCGGCGAGGACGGACTGAAAGCGATTGGTCATCTTGGAGACTCCTGCAAAAATTCTGAGACTGATCGGATTGTTCTTGGGGAATTGACGGGTGCTGGCGCGCGGCAACGGCACCCGTGGCGCGGACTACTCGAGCTTGAAGTCGAAGGTCTGGTCGGCCTTGAGTTCCTCGTCGCCGGCAGCGGCGCAGCCGTACTGCATCATCGCCGTGCGCACCGCGGAGTCAAAAATGCCGCGAGGTTGAGACGAGATGATCTCGACCGCAATTACCTTGCCGCCCTTGATGGTGGCGCGGGCCTTGACCGTGCCGGTGATGCCTTCACGCGCGGCCTTCGGCGGCATCGTTGGCTGCACTTGGGTGGCACATGCCACACCGATCGAAACCACGGCGGGGCGCGGTGCCGGCGGCGCCGGCGGGGCGACGACCACCGGCGGTGTCGGCGTCATCACGGTTGGCGGTGGTGGCACCGGCGAAGGCGCGACCGAAATCGTGGGTTGTGGTGGTGGCGGCGTGGCGATCTGCACCTCGGGCGGCGGGATGTAGGGCGGCGGCGGTGCTTCGAGCTTGGGCGGCGGCGGCAGCACGATCTCGGGCGGCGGCGGCGGCTTCTTGATTTCTTCGATCACCTTGGTCTCGATCGGTGCGCGCACCACATCGATCACCTTCTTGGCCAGCCCGCTGACCAGTGCCCACACGACGAGTGCGTGGACCAGGATGACAACCGTGATTCCCACCAAATGCCGACGGGGATCAGCTTGTCGCTCGGAAAAATTCATGTTCTGGGATCTCCAGATTGAGGGAACGGGAAAAAGATTAAAGCAAACCTTAGCACCTGCCGGCTCGTGACCGTGTAAGCGAGCATCTGGAGCTCAGCGCCTTCGCGCAGGGCCGCATTTTAGCCACCAGCGAGAGGCGTTCCGGGGCACGCGCGCGGGTGGAAACCCGCACGTCTTTGCACCGCTTGCAACCTCCCTGCCCAGCTGAACTTCGTGCTTTTCTGCGCGAAGTGATTCAGCGACAGATTGGACATGGTTCGCCCACATCGCCATGCGTGGTGACAAAAGGCACACGCTCGGCTAAGCCGCTCAGATGAAGCCTTTTCGATGGGGGCAGGAGAAGACCGAACAACGGATGCTCGGACGTGGATTTG
>JANLUW010000452.1:0-4788 GCA_031363645.1 Rhizobacter sp.
TCGGTCAGTTTGCTGGCGTCGAACTGGTCCCAGGGGATGTCCTTGTCCATGTTCCAGCGGACCGCTTCGAGCTGCTTGAAAAGTTCGGGATAGATCATCGCTTCGGGCCTCGTAGTCCGCACCGATTCTAGTCGGGGGTGATGACCGATACGCGCAAGTCCGCGTTCCGGACGCAGGGGTCGGCGCATCCAAACGGGGCAGCACCGCGTGCAAAAGACCGTTCGGTTATATTTAATACTAATCAGTCACAGACGCTATCCGATGCATCAAAAGACGCTGCATTTCTTTACCTCCTCGCTTGTGGAACTCGCATTCGGTCGCGCTCTCGAACTTCGCTCGATTTCCGTTGCGAAGCCGTCGGCGCATGCCGGTCGAAATCCCCGGGCGGTTGATCTCCTCCCTCCTCCCTCCCTGATTCCCCCGGGGGCGCTTCGCAGCTTTCTTTTTCTGACCGAGGGCCGCCACGCGCGGCCCTCGGTCGTTTGAGTACGGCATGCGCCGCGTCGCCGTCATCGGGTCGGGCATCTCGGGGCTGTCGGTTGCGCACGCGCTGAGCGGGCATGCCCGAGTCACCTTGTTCGAAGCCGGCAGCTATTTCGGCGGCCACACGAACACGGTCGACATGACGATCGACGGCGTCACGCATGGTGTCGACACCGGCTTTCTGGTGCTGAACGAGCGCACGTACCCTCAGTTGCTGAAGTTGTTTCGCGAGCTCGGCGTCGAGATCGCGAAGTCAGAAATGTCGTTCTCGGTTCAGGTGCCCAGCCACGGCACTGCGCGCGACCTGGAATGGAGCGGCTGCGACCTGAACACGGTGTTCGCGCAGCGCAGCAACCTGCTGCGGCCGCGCTTTTGGCGCATGCTGGTCGACCTGATGCGCTTTAACAAATTGGCGACCGCACTCGCGGCGAGCGGCGAGGTCGATGCGCTCGATCAGCCGATCGGCGAGTTCCTCACCGAACACCGCTTCAGCGCCGAGTTTCGCGACTGGTATTTTCTGCCGATGATCGGCAGCATCTGGTCGTGCCCGGTCGATCAGATGCTGCGATTCCCGGTCGCGACGATGCTGCGCTTCTGCCACAACCACGGCCTGCTGCAGGTCGCGAACCGGCCGCAGTGGTACACGGTGCGTGGCGGTGCGCGAACCTACGTGAACAAGATGCTCAAAGCCGTGCCCGATGCGCGGCTGAACACGCCGGTGCGCAGCGTGCGGCGCGTCGACGGCGCGGTGCTCGTCGCGACCGACGCCGGCACCGAACACTTCGACGAGGTCGTACTGGCCTGCCACAGTGACCAGTCGCTGGCACTGCTGGCCGATGCGAGCCCGGCCGAAGCGCAGGTGCTCGGCGCGATCCGTTACCAGCGCAACCGCGCGGTGCTCCACACTGACACCTCGTTGCTGCCGAAACGTCGCAAGGCCTGGGCGGCATGGAACTACGAGCGCGCGGCGAGCGGCTCGCGCGACGAGGCTTCCGTCTGCCTCCACTACCTGCTGAACCGCCTGCAACCGCTGCCGTTCAGCGCGCCGGTCGTGGTCTCGCTGAACCCGTTGACCGATCCGCGCGCCGAGACCATCCACGCCGAGTTCGACTACGCCCACCCGGTTTTCGACATGGCCGCGATCGACGCGCAACGCCGCGTGCCCGCCTTCCAAGGCAACCGCCACACTTGGTTCGCTGGCGCGTGGACGCGCTACGGTTTTCACGAAGACGGATTGATGTCGGGCCTCGCGGTCGTCGCCGGTTTGCGTGCTGCGTGGGCGATGCCGATGAAGGAGGCGGCATGACCCCGATGCCGCTCCTCGCGAACCCGATGCCACTTCTCGGCATGGGCGAGGTCCGCCACACGCGGCTGCGCCCTGCGAGCAACCGTTTCGTCTACCCGACCTACTTCTTGATGCTGCCGATGCGCAGCTTGCGCGCCGCCGC
The DNA here is from genome assembly GCA_031363645.1 of Rhizobacter sp. GTDB lineage: Bacteria > Pseudomonadota > Gammaproteobacteria > Burkholderiales > Burkholderiaceae_C > LMDS01. The sequence goes on from JANLUW010000452.1 coordinate 1,932, forward strand.
CAGCGCAGCCTTGCGGCGCAACCGCTTCGGCCTGATCAGCTTTTACGACCGCGACCACGGCGATGGGCGCGCCGACAGCCTCGCCTGGATCGACGACCTGCTCGCGCGTGAGGGCGTCGTCGACGCCACCGGCGAGGTCTGGCTGCACTGCTATCCGCGCGTGCTCGGTCACACCTTCAAGCCGGTCAGCTTCTGGTACTGCCACCGCGCCGACGATTCGCTCGCGGCGGTTGTCGTCGAGGTCAACAACACCTTCGGCGAGCGCCACTGCTACCTGCTCGACGGCGTCGATCTCGCATTCGGCCGAGAGTTGCACGCCAGCAAGGTGTTTCACGTCTCGCCGTTTTGCGACGTGACCGGCAGCTATCGCTTTCGCTTCATGCGCGACGCGGCGCATCCGGCGCCCGGGTCGGGGCGTATGAAAAGGCCGATGAGCCCGACCCGAACGATCGCCTGCATCGACCACCACGACGCGCACGGCGCGCTGATTCGCACCAGCGTCAGCGGGCGCCTGTTGCCGCTGACGCCACAACGCGCCCGCGCCGCCTTCTTCGGCATGCCGTTGATGACGCTCGGCGTGATCGCGCGCATCCACTGGCAGGCGCTGCGGCTGTGGGCAAAGCGCGTGCCGTTCGTCCCGAAACCCGCGCCGCCCGCGACCTTCACGAGCCGTTGAACCCATGAGCAGCAGCAGCACCCTGAACCCGCCTCCGTTGGCCGATTCGGCCCCGGCCGCCGCACGCGCCGTGTTCCGGCTCATGAAAGAGCTCAAGCACGGCACGCTGAACATCCAGCTGCCCGACGGCGGCACGCTGAGTTTCGGCAGCACCGAAGGCACCGAGCTGCGCGCGTCGATCCGCCTGCACAACTGGAACGCCTGCTCGGCCGCGCTGAAATCGGGCGACATCGGCTTCGCCGAAAGCTTCATCGCCGGCGACTGGACCACGCCCGATTTGACTGCGCTGCTGACGCTGTTCATCGCGAACCGCGAGGAGGTCGAGCGCGTGATCTACGGCAGCTGGTGGGGCTCGTTGTTGTACCGCGCCAAGCACCTGTTCAACCGCAACTCACGTCGCGGCAGCGCGAAGAACATCCACGCGCACTACGACCTCGGCAACGAGTTCTACCGTCTGTGGCTCGACCCGACGATGAACTACAGCAGCGCCTGGTTCGAGGGCGACCGCGGAGGCGACCTCGTGCACGCGCAATGGGCCAAGGTGCGGCGTGCGCTCACCGAGTGCGACGTGAAACCCGGCGACCGCGTGCTCGAGATCGGTTGTGGCTGGGGCGCACTCGCCGAATCGGCAGCGCGCGATTTCGGTGCTGCCGTGACTGGCGTGACGCTTTCGCGCGAGCAACTCGCGTGGGGCGAGCAGCGGCTGGCCGACTCGCAATTGCCCGGTGAACTGCGCTACCAGGATTACCGCGACATCGCCGACGGCCCGTTCGATGCGATCGCCTCGATCGAGATGTTCGAGGCGGTCGGCCGCGAATACTGGCCGAGCTTTTTCGAGACGCTGAAGGCGCAGTTGAAGCCCGGTGGCAAGGCCTGCATTCAAAGCATCACGATCCGCGACGATTTGTTCGACCGCTACGTCAAATCGACCGACTTCATACAGCAGTACATCTTCCCCGGCGGCTTGCTGCCGAGCCCGAGCACGTTTCGCGTCGCGGCGGCGAAGGCCGGCCTGAAGGTCGTGGGCGAACTCGATTTCGGGCTCGACTACGCCGAGACATTGAAGCGCTGGCGCACGAGTTTTTTGGCGGCCGACGGCCCGGTGCGCCAGCTCGGTTTCGACACCCGCTTCATGCGCATCTGGGAGTTCTACCTCGGCTACTGCGAGGCCGCCTTCGCGACGCACAACACCAGCGTCATGCAGTTCACGCTGCAGCGGGAGTGACCCCGCTCAAGCATCGAGCCAGGCGACGAGTTCGTTGAGGTCGCGCACGACGCAATCCGCGCGAGCCGCGCCCGCTGGCATTGAGGCATCACCTTCGCGCCGCACCCACGCGCTGCGCATGCCCGCAGCATGTGCGCCGGCCACGTCGAGCGCCCAGTCGTCGCCGATGTGGAGTACCTCGTGCGGTTGTGCATTCAAGACCCGGCACGCTTCGTGAAAGATGCGCGCGTCGGGCTTGGCCGTGCCGAATTCGCGCGCCGAGACCGTCGCAATAAAGTGCTCGGCCAGGCCGATGCTGTGCAAGTCGGCATTGCCATTCGTCAGCGCGACGATCGGCCAGCGCCGCGCGAGTGCCTCGACCGCAGGCCGCACGTCGGCGTACAGCTCGACGCGGTTGCGCGCTGCGAAGAACACGTCGAACGCCGGGCCGGCCAACGTTGGGTCGTCGCCAGCGAGCTTCAAAGCTCGCGCGAGGCTTTCGCGACGCATGCGCGTGAAGTCGTGGCCCCAGTGCGGGTTCTCGGCCGCCACCGCCTCGCGCAGGCCGCGCAGCGCCGCCACATCGAAGCGCAGTGCGGTCGCGTTGGCGTGCTGCAGGAGCCACGCGTGCAGCGCGTGCTCGGCGCGCTCGATCGCCGGCCACACAGGCCAGAGCGTGTCGTCGAGGTCGAGCGTCAGCGCCTTGATGGCATTGCAAGGCCGCAGCGCCATCAGCGCATCCAGCCCTTGCGCCGAAAGTAAATCAGCGGCGCCGCCACCGACGCGATCATCAGGCCGATCGCGAACGGGTAGCCGAGGTGCCAATCGAGCTCGGGCATCGCCTTGAAGTTCATGCCATAGATGCTCGCGATTAGCGTGGGCGGCAACAGCGCAACGCTCGCGACCGAAAAAATCTTGATGATCTTGTTCTGGTTAATGTTGATGAAGCCGACGGTCGCGTTCATCAGGAAGTTGAT
>JANLUW010000455.1:0-3208 GCA_031363645.1 Rhizobacter sp.
GCCGAACAGCGCCAGCCGCACGACACCGAAGCGCGCGGCGAACACTGGCTTATGAGCAGTCAGCAGTTGCAGTGCAGCGGTTCATCGCCGGATCGTGCCGCACTTCGCATCCCACTTCGAGCTCGGCGATGCGCGAGTGAAACCACCACTCGCGCATTGCCGGTCCGTCGCCGAAGATCGTGTTTTGGGGAGCGTTCATGAAAGCCCTCATCGCCTTTTCGATCGCGACGCTGCTGGCCGGCTGCACCACTCTGCCGCCAATGCCACCCGCCGCCGGTCTGTTCCACGACGCGCTGTTCGCCGTGCCCTCGGCGGCGATCGAGCCGCAGGCCGCGCTCGCGATCAGCGTGGCGATGCGCGACTACCTCGCGGCCAAGTTCATCAGCCGCGCACGTGGGTGGGATCGCCGCAAACAGTTGATCGACGCGCTCTACCGCGGTGACCTCAAGCTCGAGTACGACGCTGCGATCACACGCACCGCGGCGCAGGCCTTCGAGGCGCGCTCGGGCAACTGCCTTGCGCTGGTGCTGATGACCGCGGCGTTCGCGAAGGAACTCGGGCTGACGGTGCGCTTTCAGACCGTCGTCGGCGACGAAGCTTGGGATCGCGCCGATGACTTGTACATCGCGATCGGCCATGTGAACCTGCTGCTCGAAGAGCGCAGCGAGCCAGCGGGCTTTTTCGCCACGACGGCCGGTGCGATGGTGGTCGACTTTCTGCCGCCGGCCGACGCGCGCCGGCTGGTCACGCGCCAGGTCGAGGAGCGGACCGTCGTCGCGATGTACCTGAACAACCGCGCGGTCGAGTCGCTCACGCAAGGCCAGCTCGACGACGCTTATTGGTGGGCCCGCGAGGCGATCCGCACCGATCCCGAGCTGCTGAGCGCGTACGTGACGCTCGGTGTGGTGTGCCGCGCGCGGCGGCATCCCGAGTTGTCGGAGGCGGTGCTGCGGCGCGTGATCGAGCGCGAACCAGGCAACCTGCATGCGATGTCGAACCGCGTTCTCGCGCTGCGCGATCTGGGCCGCGAGGCCGAGGCCAGTGCGTTGGCCGAACACCTGTCGCAGCTCGATCCGCACCCGCCGTTCAGCTATTTCCGGCAAGGCATGGCGGCGCTGCAGCAAGAACGTTTCGAGGCGGCGCGGCGGTTGTTCGCCAAAGAATTCGAGCGGGCGCCGTACCACCACGAGTTCGAGTATTGGCTCGCAGTCAGCTACCTGCAGTTGAACGACGCCGAGCGCGCCACGGCCCACCTGAAGCGCGCGATGGCCGTGAGCACCACGCGCAGGGACCACGACCTCTACGCTGCCAAGCTCGATCGGTTGAAGGCGCTGGGCTCGCGGTAGCGGGCTGCCAGCGCGCGCGGGTCAGAGCTGGTTGGCCCAGTTGAGAATCACGGCATCGGTGCCGTTGTAGTTCAACGCGACGACACCGACCAGCCCGGTCTGCGGATCGGCCGGGAACACCACGATGGCGTCGGTGCGGGCGCGCCGGCCCGAGTCGTAGACCAGCCCGCCGTCGCTCGCGCGGCTCAGGCGCAGCCGGCAGTTGGGGCTGCGTGAGAGTTGTGCGGTGGCGCGCTCGAAGGGCAGGACCGAGGTCTGCACGTTGCCGTTGCCATCGTCGAGGTCGACGATCAACGACACGGACGACTCGAAGTAGTTCACGATGCCCAGCGGCGAGGCGCCGAGCCGCGCCGTATTGCCGTAGCGGTAAAGCACGCTGATCGACGGCGTGTAGTCGTCGACGATGAAGTCGCTGAAGTTCAGTGCGCGGCCGCTCGGCCGGTCGAGCAGCCCGAGCACGTAGTTGCCGAACTCGGCCTCGATGCGCGGCGTGAGATCCGGGAACCGCAGGTCGGAGACGACCCGGTCGCGGCCGAGGGCCACGTCGACCGATGTGAATTCCGGGTCGAGGTTGAGCACCCAGACGAAGCGCGTTGGCGCGTTGCCGTAGCCGTCACTGCCACCACCTCCGCAGGCGGCCAACACAGTGGTGGCGCCAGCGGCGGCGAACAGGCCGAGGACTTTGCGGCGGGCGATGGTCATGCGAATCTCCGTTGTTGCGATCTTCAACGCGCCGCAGCGCAAATTGGGTGACCGGCGAGGCCCAGTGTTTCAGTGCGTTACCCTTGCGCACCGCGTGGTGCCGGCCAACAAGAGGGCATGCGATGAAGTGGATGCGTTACCGACATGACGGCCTCGAAGGGTTTGGCCTGCTCGACGTCGATCAGGTGCTGGTGCACGCGGGCGACCTGTTCGACGCGCCTCGCGCCACCGGCGAGCGGCTCGACGTGGCTGCGGTCGAATGGCGTGTGCCGTGCCGCCCCGGCAAGATCATCGGGCTGTGGAACAACTTTCGCGCCGCGGCGGAGAAGAACGGTTGGGCGCGGCCGGACGAGCCGCTGTATTTTCTGAAGGCGACCAGCAGCGCGCTCGCCCACGCCGCCGATATTCCTCAGCCCGTGGGCTACGACGGCCGCGTCTCGTACGAGGGTGAACTGGCGATTGTGATAGGCCGCCGAGCCCGCGCCGTGGCACCCGCCGAGGCGCAGGCCCACATCTTCGGCTACACCTGCGCGAACGATGTGACCGCGATGGAATTGCTGCAGCGCGACCCATCGTTCCCGCAATGGGCGCGCGCGAAGAGCTTCGACGGATTCGGCGCGTTCGGCCCGGTGATCGAGACCGATTTCGATGCCGGGAGCGCGACCCTGCGCACCCTCGTCGGCGGCCGTGAGCGGCAGAACTACCCGATCGCGGACATGTTCTTCGGCCCGCACGAATTGGTCTCGAAGCTGTCGTTCGACATGACCTTGGAGCCTGGCGACCTGATTCTGTGCGGCACCTCGCTCGGCGTGCTGCCGATGAAGGCGGGCAGCGTGGTCGAGGTGGTGATCGACGGGATCGGGACGTTGCGCAACACGTATGCGCCGGGGTGACTTCTGGCGGCGGTTAGCGACTGGCGGCAGGCGCGCGAGCGCTGCGCCGGGTCGCTGTATTCCGCTCATGTCCCCCGGCCCGGAGTACTAGCCCTCCCCCTTGACTTCGCTCCACACAACGACCCGTTACAGCGCTCCAGCCACTGTTCGCTGTTTCTCGGTTCTCGTCTTGAATATCAACTCACGCTACGACGTTGCCTGCTGGTGAGGTCGTCGGGCGACCGGCGGAGTGAAGTCAAGGAAGAGGGCCGGTATTTCCGGCCGGGT
>JANLUW010000644.1:0-8785 GCA_031363645.1 Rhizobacter sp.
GTCGGCGCGGCCGAGCTGGCCGTAGTTGGTCGAGTCGGCCAGGATCGCGACCTTCTTGAAGCCGCGGCGGGTGACCGCCTCCTCGACGATCATCGGCGCTTGGATGCTGTCGTGAGCCGAGTTGCGGAACACATAGTTTTCCGGTTCTTTTTCGAATTGCTTGGTGATGATCGAGCCGGTGGCCACGTTGTTCATCACCGGGATCTTCGCTTCCTGGAAAAAGCGCTGCGAGGCGAGCGCCACGCCGGTGTTGATGTAGCCGACGACGGCGGTGACCTTCTCTTTGTTGACCAACTCTTGGGCGATTTGAACGCCGCGTTCGTTCTTCGCTTCGTCGTCGCGTTCGACGGCTTGCAACTGGCGGCCGAGCACGCCGCCCGACTTGTTGATCTCTTCGATCGCAAGGCGAACGCCGTCGCGCATGCTCACGCCCATTGACGAGGAGCCGCCGGTAAACGGGCCGTTGACGCCGATCTTGATCGGGTCGGCGGCCATCGCCGATGCGGCGAATGAAGCCAGGGCGACGGCGGTGGCAATCTTCGTGAAGCGGGTCATTTGTAGGTCTCCAACGGGTTGATGTGGTGGGCTGTCGAACCCGGCCAAGCCGAATTGCAACGACCCGTTATTATCCTAGTGCGGGCCGAAAGCGGCATACGCATCACTGCTAGGTTCGGCTGCGTAGTTATGCATACGGGTAAACGCGAAAGCGCCGGTCCGGCAAGGTTTCTGCGTCGCTGCGATCACAATCTCGCGCATGAAACTCAAGGCCAAAATCTTGTTGCTCGCGGTCGCGCCGCTGCTGCTGTCGATCGCCTTGATCGGCGGTTTGTTGGTGGTCGAGACGCATCGCCTCGAGCGTCAGCAGGCGCAGGTTCTCGAAGACGTGCTGATCAGCACCAAGCGCGACGAATTGCGCAGCTACGTCGCGCTCGCGCTGACCTCGATCGATCACCTCTACGGTGCCGGCCGCGACGACCAGGCGGCCAAGGAGCAGGCCAGGGCAATCCTCTCCAGCATGAACTTCGGTGACGACGGCTACTTCTATGCCTATGCCGACGACGGCCTGAACCTCGTGCACCCACGCCAGCCCGAACTCGTCGGCACGAACCTGTGGAACATGCACGACGCCGACGGCGTCTTCGTGATCCGCGAACTGATCGCACGCGCAAAAGAAGGCGGCGGATTTCAGCGTTACCTGTGGCCGAAGCCCTCGACCGGCAAGATCGAACGCAAGCTCGGCTACGCGGTCGCGCTGCCGCGCTGGGGCTGGATGCTGGGCACCGGCATCTACCTCGACGACGTCGATGCAGCCGCTGCGCGCTTGCGTGGCAACTTGCTGGAAAGCGTGCGCCAGACGCTGGTCGGCCTCGCGGCGGTGGCGGTGGTGGCTGCGCTCGCGGTCTTCGCCGGTGGCCTCGCGCTCAACATCAGCGAGCAACGCCAGGCCGATCGAAAACTGAAGGCGCTGGCTCACCGCGTCGTCAGCTCGCAGGAGGAGGAGCGGGCCCGCGTCTCGCGCGAACTGCACGATCACATCTGTCAGCTGCTGGTGTCGATCAAGTACCAGTTCGAGCTCGTCGGCCACCGGCTCGCGCACCCGGGTGATTTACCGGTCACGGCGATCGACAAGGAGATCGCCGCGCTCTCCAAAGCCATCGGCGAAGTGCGCCGCATCTCGCACGATTTGCGGCCCGCGTTGCTCGACGACCTCGGGCTGCCGGCCGCGCTCGAACACATCGGCAACGAGCTCGCGGAGCGCAGCGGGCTCGACGTGCGGGTGTCGAAGCAGGTGCACGACGAACGCCTGCCAGAGTTGCAGGCGGTCAGCCTGTTTCGCGTTGCGCAAGAGGCACTGCGCAATGTTGAACGGCATGCGAACGCGCGCCACATCGACATTCGTCTCGACGATGCCGGTGACCGATTGGAGCTGCGCATCACCGACGACGGCATCGGCTTCGACGTGAAGCGCGTCGAGCAAAGCCGCGACCGCGGCATCGGCCTGACCAACATGCGCGAACGCGTCGAGCGCAACGGCGGCACGTTTCAGTTGATCTCGCACCCGGGGCACACCGCATTGACCGCGAGCTTCCCGTTGGCAGCCGCGGCATGAACACGCCGATGGCGAGCGTTCGCCTCGCGATCGTCGACGACCATTCGCTGGTGCGCGACGGCCTGCGCGCGCGGCTTGCGGTCGTGCCCGACCTGCAAGTCATCGGCGAAGCCGCGAGCGGCGCCGATGCGCTCGAACTCGCTGCGGCGCTCGCGCCCGACCTGATGTTGGTCGACGTGGGCATGCGCGGCATGAACGGCATCGAACTCGCGACCCAGTTGCGTCAGCGCCACCCTGCAATCCGGGTGCTCATGCTGAGCATGTACGACAACCGCGAATACGTGCTGAGTGCGATCCGCGCCGGCGCGCGCGGCTATGTGCTCAAAGAGTCGCCGACCGAAGAGATCTTGGCGGCGATCAGCTCGGTTTGTGCCGGCGGCACGTACTTCAGCGCACAAATTCTCGACCTCGCGTTGCAGCAGGGCGGTAGCAGCGTGCCGCAACTCACAGCACGCGAGCACGAGGTGCTGCTGCTGTTGGCGCATGGGCGCAGCAACAAGCTCGTGGCCCGCGCGCTCGACATCGGCGTGCGCACGGTCGAGACGCATCGACTCAGCCTGCGGCGCAAGCTCGGCGTCGATTCGCCCAGCGATTTGCTCAAGATCGCGGTGCAGAACGGGTGGACGACGCTTTGACCGGTGCACGGATGCGCCGGGGATAATCGCGCAACGATGCCCCGACCAGAAACGCCTTTAAAGCCGCCGCAGATCGGCAACACGCTCCCGCCCATCACTTTCCCCGAGTCGCTGCCGGTCTCGCTGCGCCGCGACGAGATCGCGCTGGCGATGCAGCAGCACCAGGTCGTGATCGTCTGTGGTGAAACCGGTTCGGGCAAGACGACTCAGCTGCCGAAAATCGCGCTTCAGCTCGGCCGCGGCAAAGCCAACACAGGCAAGCTGATCGGCCACACGCAGCCTCGGCGCATCGCCGCATCGAGCGTGGCCAAGCGCATTGCCGAAGAGCTGAAAACGCCGCTCGGCGAGATCGTTGGTTTCAAGGTGCGGTTTCAAGACCGGCTGCAGCCCGGTGCCAGCGTCAAGCTGATGACCGACGGCATCTTGCTGGCCGAAACGCAGACCGACCCAATGCTGCGCGCCTACGACACGATCATCATCGACGAGGCCCATGAGCGCAGTCTGAACATCGACTTTTTGCTCGGCCATTTGCGGCAAATCCTGCCGCGCCGGCCCGACCTGAAAATCGTCGTGACCTCGGCGACGATCGATGCCGATCGTTTCGCACGGCACTTCGCGACGGCAGCGGGGCCTGCGCCGGTCATTCAAGTGTCTGGCCGCTTGTTTCCGGTCGAGCAACGTTGGCGGCCGTTCGAGGAATCGCGCGAATACGATCTGAACAGCGCGATCGGCGACGCCGTCGACGAGCTGTGGCGTGAGGGTGCTGGCGACGTGCTGGTCTTCCTGCCCGGCGAGCGCGAGATCCGTGAAGCTGCGGATCACCTGCGCAAGCACCACCCGCCGGGTGTCGAAGTCGTGCCGCTGTTCGCGCGCCTGAGCCAGCAGGAACAAGACCACATTTTCGAACCACACAGCGCGCGTCGCATCGTGCTCGCGACCAACGTGGCCGAAACCTCGTTGACGGTACCGGGCATCCGGTACGTGATCGACGCCGGCACCGCGCGGGTCAAGCGCTACAGCTACCGCAACAAGGTCGAGCAACTGCTGGTCGAGCCGATCAGCCAAGCCGCGGCGAACCAGCGCGCGGGGCGTTGCGGGCGCGTCAGCGACGGCATCTGCATTCGGCTCTACGACGAGAAGGAATTTGCCGACCGGCCGAAGTTCAGCGACCCCGAAATCTTGCGTTCGTCGCTGGCCGGCGTGATTCTTCGGATGAAGTCGCTCGGGCTCGGCACGGTCGAAGACTTTCCGTTTTTGGAGCCGCCCCCGAAGCGCGCGATCGCCGACGGCTATCAGTTGCTCGCCGAGCTCGGCGCGGTCGACGAGCTCAACGACCTCACACCGATCGGCCACGAGCTCGCGCGCCTGCCGCTCGACCCCAGAGTCGGCCGGATGATTCTCGAGGCGCGTTCGCGTGAGGCGCTGACCGAAGTGCTGGTCATCGCCGCGGCGTTCAGCGTGCAAGAGGTGCGCGACCGGCCGCTCGAACACCAGCAGGCGGCCGATGCGGCGCACAAGAAGTTCGACGACGAGCGTTCGGAGTTCATCGGTGATTTAAAACTGTGGACATGGCTCGAGAACGCGCGCGGCGCGAATCTGCAAGGGAAAGGCGAGCACAAGGTTTCGCAACGCAAACAAGAGCAACTGCTGCGCGACAACTTTATCTCGCCGCGTCGCGTGCGCGAGTGGCGTGACATCCACTCGCAGCTGAACACTGTCGTCGCCGAGCACAAATGGCGCCTAAACGGGTTGCCCGCGACTTACGAGCAAATTCACCTGTCGATGCTCGCCGGCCTGCTCGGCAACATCGGCTGCAAGAGCGAAGACGAAGACTGGTATTTGGGTGCGCGCGGCATCCGTTTCTACAAGCACCCCGGCGCGAATTTGTCGAAGAAGCCGGGGCGCTGGATCGTTGCAGCCGAGCTGGTCGAGACGACGCGCCTGTTCGGTCGCAGCATCGCCGCGATCGAGCCGCAGTGGTTGCCGCAAATCGCGGGCCACATCATCAAGACGCAGCTGCTCGAGCCGCACTGGGAGAAGAAGGCCGCCGAGGTGATCGCGCTCGAGCGCGCGACGCTCTACGGCATCGTGATCTACAGCAACAAACGCGTGAACTTCGGCAACGTCGACGCGCATGCGGCGCGCGAGATCTTCATTCGCGAGGCGCTCGTTGCCGGTGAATGGGAAACCAAGCTGCCGTTCGTCACGGCGAACCGGAAGCTGATCGCGCAGGTCGAAGAACTCGAACACAAATCGCGGCGGCAAGACGTGTTGGTCGACGACGAGTTGATCCACGCGTTCTACGATTCGCAGTTGCCAGCCGACGTGTGCAGCGGCCATTCGATCGAGCGCTGGTACCGCGAGGAATCGAAGCGCCAGCCGAAGTTGCTAATGCTGACGCGCGAGGAGCTGATGCGCCACGAGGCGGCCGGCATCACGAGCAACGCGTTCCCGAAGACGATCCGGCTCGGCGGCGTCGATTGCGCGGCGACGTACCTGCATGCGCCGGGCGACGCGAAAGACGGCGTGACCGTCACGGTGCCGATCTATTCGCTCAACCAGGTCAACGACGAACGCTGCGAGTGGCTCGTGCCCGGCATGCTCAAAGACAAGGTGCTCGCACTCGCCAAGAGCTTGCATCAGCGCCCGCGCTCGCGGCTTGTGCCGTTGCCCGACTACGCGCAATCGTTCATCGAGGCGGTCGAGTTCGGTCACGGCGGCTTGCTCGATGTGTTGCTCAAGCACGTGCGCGACAAAACGCAGCTCGGCATCTTGCGCGCCGACTTCAAGCTCGAGCAGTTGGCGCCGCACCTGCTGATGAACTTTCGCATCGACGACGAGCACGGCCGGCAACTCGGCACCGGCCGCAACCTTGCCGCGTTGAAGGCCGAGCTGGGCGGGCAGGCGCGGTCGGCGTTCCAGGCGTTGGCGGGGTTGAAGGTGGGGGCGGTGGTGCAGAACACACCCTCACCCCAACCCTCTCCCGCTCGCGGGAGAGGGAGCCCCGCTCTTCCCCCTCTCCCGCTCGCGGGAGAGGGCAGGGGTGAGGGCGCGGGCGCCGCCGAGAAGTACACCACCTGGACCTTCGGCGAACTCCCCGAACTGATGGAAATCCGCAAGGCCGGCCAATCGCTGATCGGCTTTCCCGCTTTGATCGACAAGACCACGCATGTCGAGATCGAAGTTTTCGACGAGCCCGACGTCGCCGCGCGCAAGCACCGCGCCGGCCTGCGTCGATTGATCGCGTTGCAAATCAAAGACGCGCTGAAATACCCCGAAAAAAACATCCCCGATCTGCAGAAGATGAGCGTCGCCTACCTGCTCGTCAGCAACGGCAGTGCCGATGAGTTGCGCGATCAATTCATCGACGTGGCACTCGACCGCGCCTTCCTCGCCGACGCGTTGCCGACCGACGCCGTGGCGTTCGCGCGCACGGTCGAAGGCGGGCGAGGGCGGCTCACGTTGATCGCCAACGAGGTCGCGCGCAGTGCGGGTGGCATCCTCCTCGAACACACGGCCGCAGTCCGCAAGCTGAAGGACGCGCGCGCGCCGAAAGAAGTCGCCGACGACATCACCGCGCAACTCGGCCGGCTCGTGCCCAAGCGCTTTGTCACCGACACGCCGTGGGCGCAACTCGCGCACCTGCCGCGCTACTTGAAGGCGGTCGTGATGCGGCTCGACAAGCAGCGCGCCGACCCCGCGCGCGATGCGCTGCGCCTAGCCGAACTGCGCCCGATCGAATCGCGCTACTGGCGCCACTTGGCCGAGCGCAAAGGCGTGGCCGATGCGCGCCTCGACGAGTACCGCTGGCTGCTCGAAGAGCTGCGCGTGAGCCTTTTCGCGCAGGAGTTGCGCACGCCGCAGCCCGTGAGCGTGAAGCGGCTCGAGAAGGTCTGGGCGCAGCTTTCGTCCTGAACTGTCGAGCAGCGGGCATGCGCTACATTGGCAGTGGTCTTTCACCACAGAGGAGCGAGCAATGAGCTATGTCTGGATGGCAGTTATCGGTTTCGTCGTTGGCCTGATCGCGCGCGCGGTCTTGCCCGGCACGCAGAGCCTCGGGATCATCCTGACGGCGGTGCTCGGCATTGCCGGCTCGTTCCTCGCGGGGTTTGCCGGGCGCGCACTCGGCTGGTACACCGATGGGCAGCCGATCGGCTTTCTCGCGTCGGTGATCGGTGCGATCGTGCTGCTGCTCATCGTCAGCAAGCTCAAGGGTCCGTCGTCGAGTTGAGCCGGGCAGCTTCAATGAAAACACCCGAGACCTTGCCGGCCGAGTGGGTCGTCGTGCCCGACAGCCCGGAGGAGATCGAAGCCGTGGTCAAACACTGCCGGCGCCTCGTCACGAAGCGCGCGATGCTCGCAGCCGGCGTCTCGATGGTGCCGATCCCCGGCATCGATTGGGTCACCGATGTCGCGGTGTTGATGAAGCTGATCCCCGAGATCAACCGCGCGTTCGGCCTGACGCCCGAGCAGGTCGAGCGCCTTGCGCCGGATCGTCGGCTGGTGGTCTACAAGACGATCTCGGCCGGCGGCGGCATGCTGGTCGGCAAGCTCGTCACGCGCGAGCTGATCATCAAGCTGCTCAAGCTCGTCGGTGTGCGGCTGACGACGCAGCAAGCCGCGAAATACGTGCCGATTGCCGGACAGGCCGTGTCGGCAGCACTCACGTTCTCATCGCTGAAATTCGTTTGCGAACAGCACATTCAGCAGTGCGTGTCGGTGTCGAAACAACTGATGTTGCCGACGCCGACGATTGCCTCTGCTTATTGAGTAGAATGCGCAGCTTGTCGGGGCGTAGCGCAGCCTGGTAGCGCACCTGGTTTGGGACCAGGTGGTCGTGAGTTCGAATCCCACCGCCCCGACCATCCCTTTTCGCACAATGCCTCGGTCGCCCGGCCTGCGGGCACACCCCTTCAGCCCGTAGCTCAACTGGATAGAGCACCGACCTTCTAAGTCGGATGTCGGGGGTTCGAGTCCCTCCGGGCTGGCCACTTCTTGGCCCTGCGCCGTGCCAGACAATCTCAATTCACCTCACCTTCATAGGCGAATACGGGTTCTGACAGTCCCACATCGTCCCAACCAATTCCGAGGCATCGTAGGGGAATAGGGGGTACAGAACGGGGAACGAATGGCAAAAAGCACTGCCATCAACAGTTTGTTCCCCTATGCTGACCGATGTCGACTGCCGCAGTGCCCAGTGCTTGCCCGAAAAGGCGCGACTGCGGTTGAGCGACTCTGGCAATCTCTACCCGCAGGTTGAGCCCAACGGCTCACGCCGTTGGTTCTGGAAGTACACGGCCGGCGGCAAAGAGAAGCGCATCTCGCTCGGACACTACATCGAGACCGGATGCTCGAAGGTCCAGACGAGCCTGAAGGCGGCTCGGGAGGCCCGCGATACGGCTCGCAGCCTTCACCGCACGGGAGTCGATCCGACTCAGAAGAAGCAGCTCGACAAGCTCGCAAATCAGACGAGCGCCGATGTGACGTTCGAGGCCGTCGCGAGAGACCTGCACGCGACGAAGAGCGATGCTTGGGGTCCACGCTACCTCGAACGGTGGATCGAGCGCATGGAGAAGGACCAGTCTCCGTGGATCGGCAGTCTGCCGTTACCTCAGATCTCAGCACCGCTACTCCTTCAGACGTTGCGCCGAATCGAGAGCCGCGCAGCCAATGACACGGCGCATACCTTGCGGCAGACCTCAGGTCAGGTCTTTCGATATGGCATGGCGACCGGCCGTTGTGAAAGAAATCCCGCTGCAGATCTACATGGTGCCCTTCGGCCCTTCATCGTAAAGCACATGGCTGCGGTTCTCGAGCCAACAGGTGTCGGTGCTCTGATGCGATCGATTGCCGAATACAGCGGTCAGCCTCTCACTCGGGCCGCGCTCGGGTTGTCGGCAATGCTGTTCCAGCGCCCCGGCAACATTCGCCACATGGCATGGCGAGAAATCGATCTCGAGGGGAAGCTTTGGACGATCCCGGCAGCCAAGATGAAGCGCACTGTGCAAGGAAAGTTGAGCGGACGACCACACTTCGTTCC
>JANLUW010000488.1:0-1515 GCA_031363645.1 Rhizobacter sp.
GTCAACTGGCCGGTGCTTACGAAGACTTCGTCGAGCGCGGGGTCGTTGCCCGCGCCGAAACGACTTGGAAATCGCGTTGCCGATCCTGGGATTGCGTCGTCGGTCGAACCAGCCTTCGAGCTGGGGATGCGTGTATGGCGAATGGCTTGGAGAGCGGGAGTGGCGCGGGTCGCCATTGACGCTCAGCGACAGCTCGGTGCCGCGCGTCTTGCAGATGCCATCGAGCTCGAGCTACCGGCCGCTGGAGCCGAGTGCACAGCGCTCGGTGCCCAACCTGCGTCAGGCCGGCGCCGCGCCCGGTTGCTGGCCAGCGCCCGCCGCGGCCACCCTGGCCGTCACTTCCTTGCGGAACCGGTTCAGCTCCTGCACGCTTGCGAAGCTGCGCTCCATCAGCAAACTCATGTTGTGCAGGATGCGCTCGACGACCTTGGTTTCCCAGACGGCGTCGAACTGGATCTGCTTGTCGAGCCACTTCTCGAGCCACTCGGGGTTCGGCAGCCGGCTCTGCACCGTGTCGCGCGGGAACAGCTTGGCGTTGACGTGCAGGTTGGTCGGGTGCAGCGCCTGCGCGGTGCGACGCGCGCTCGCCATCAACACGCCGACCTTGGCGAACGCGGCGCGCGCCTCGTCGCCGAACTGCTGCAGCGCGCGCTTCATGTAACGCAGGTAGGCGCCGCCGTGGCGGGCTTCGTCGCGCGCCAGGGTTTCGTAGATAGCCTGGATGACCGGCTCGGTGTGCCATTCGGCGGCGCGGCGGTACCAATGATTCAGCCTGATCTCACCGCAAAAATGCAGCATCAGCGTCTCGAGCGCGGGCGCCGGGTCGAACTCGAAACGCACCGCCTGCAGCTCGGCTTCGGTCGGCACGAGTTCGGGGCGAAACTTGCGCAGGTACTCCATCAACACCAGCGAGTGCTTCTGCTCCTCGAAGAACCAGACGCTCATGAAGCCGCAGAAGTCGGCGTCGTCCTTGTTGTCGCGCAAGAACATCTCGGTGGCCGGCAGTGCCGCCCACTCGGTGATCGCGTTCATCTTGATCGTTTGGGCCTGCTCTTCGGTCAGTTTGCTGGCGTCGAACTGGTCCCAGGGGATGTCCTTGTCCATGTTCCAGCGGACCGCTTCGAGCTGCTTGAAAAGTTCGGGATAGATCATTGCTTCGGGCCTCATAGTCCGCCTCAATTCTAGTCGGGGATGAAGACTCATACGCGCAAGTCCGCGTCCCGGACGCAGGGGTCGGCGCATCCAAACGGGGCAGCACCGCGTACAAAAGACCGTTCGGTTATATTTAATACTAATCAGTCACAAACGCTATCCGATGCAACGAAGTACGCGGCATTTCTTTACCGCCCCACTTGAGGAACTCGCGTTCGGTCGCGCCTTCGAACTGTGCTCGATTTCCGTTGCGAAGCCGTCGGCGCATGCCGGTCGAAATCCCCGGGCCGTTGATCTCCTCCCTCCTCCCTCCCTGATTCCCCCGGGGGCGCTTCGCAGCTTTCTTTTTCTGACCGAGGGCCG
>JANLUW010000526.1:0-7289 GCA_031363645.1 Rhizobacter sp.
ATCGCGACGGTCGGCGGGATGCCGTAGACCGCGTCGACCTCGGGCCGGCCTGCGGGTTGCACGATGCTGCGCGCATACGCGTTCAGCGATTCGAGGTAGCGACGCTGGCCCTCGTTGAACAGGATGTCGAACGCCAGCGTGCTCTTGCCCGAACCCGAGACGCCGGTCACCACGCTGAACTTGCCGCGCGGAATGCTGACGTCCAGCGATTTGAGGTTGTGCTCGCGGGCGTTGACGATCCGGATGTTCTCGTCGAGCGCGCGGCGCGATTCGCGTTGCTGCTTGACCAGGTACTGCAGCGGCACGCCTTCTTCGACCTGGTGGCCGCCGAGGCCCATCTGCACGTCGTAGTCTGCGAGCGCCTTGCCGGTATGCGAGGTCGGATGCCGCTTCACGTCTTCCGGTGTGCCGGTGCACACGACGAGGCCGCCGGCGTCGCCGCCTTCGGGGCCAAGGTCGATCAGCCAGTCGGCGGCGCGGATCACGTCGAGGTTGTGCTCGATCACGATCAGCGAATGGCCGGCGTCGAGCAGCTTGCGGAACGATCGCATCAGCTTCGCGATGTCGTCGAAGTGCAGGCCGGTCGTCGGCTCGTCGAACATGAACAGCGTGCCGCGTTTCGCAACGGCTTGCCGGCTCGCGGTCTGCGATTGCGAACTCTCGGCCAAAAACCCCGCCAGCTTCAGTCGCTGCGCCTCGCCGCCCGACAACGTCGGCACCGGCTGGCCGAGCTTCACGTACTCGAGGCCGACATCGACGATCGGCTGCAGCACGCGCAGCACCTCGCGGTCATCGCGGAAGAGTTGCACGGCTTCGCTGACCGTCAGTTCCAGAACATCCGCGACAGACAAGTCACGGATCACATCACCAGGCAATCGGCGGTCGATCTTGATGTCGAGGATTTCCGCGCGGTAGCGGCGGCCATCGCAATCGGGGCAGCGCAAATACACGTCGCTCAAGAATTGCATTTCGACGTGCTCGAAGCCCGAGCCACCGCAGGTCGGGCAGCGGCCGTTGCCGGCGTTGAAGCTGAACATGCCGGGACCGTAGCCGCGCTGCACGGCCAGCGGCGCCTGCGCGAACAGCTTGCGAATTTCGTCGAACGCGCCGACGTAGCTCGCGGGGTTCGAGCGCGCGGTCTTGCCGATCGGTGATTGGTCGACGAACACCGAATCGCTCAACCAGTCGGCACCGAGCAGCGCTTCGAACTCGCCGGGTGCGTCGGTCGCCTTGCCGAAGTGGCGCGCGAGCGCGGGCGCGAGCACGTCTTGCATCAGCGTGCTTTTGCCCGAGCCCGACACGCCGGTCACGCACACCAGGTGCAACAACGGGAACTCGACCGTCACGTCTCGGAGGTTGTGATCGCGCACGCCTTGCAAGATCAGCTTCGGCGTCTTCTCGCTCATCAGCCGCTTGATGCCCATGCCGACGTGCTTGCGGCCACCGAGGTAGGCGCCGGTCAGCGTGTCGGCCTCGCGGATCGCTTCGGGCGTGCCGTCGAACACGATCTGCCCGCCGCGCTCGCCCGGGCCGGGCCCCATGTCGATCAGGCGATCGGCCGCGAGCATCACCGCCGGGTCGTGCTCGACGACGACCAGCGTGTTGCCCGCGTCGCGCAACCGGTGCATGGCTTCGATGATGCGGTTCATGTCGCGCGGGTGCAGGCCGATGCTGGGCTCATCGAGCACGAACATCGTGTTGACCAGCGAGGTACCGAGCGCCGTCGTCAGGTTGATGCGCTGCACCTCGCCGCCGCTGAGCGTGCGGCTTTGGCGGTCTAGCGTCAGGTAGCCGATGCCGACATCGCACAGGTACTTCAGCCGCGTGCGGATCTCGCCTTGCAGCAGCTTCAGCGCGTCGTCGAGCATCGTGCTCGGCAGCGTCAGCTGGTCGAAGAAGCGGTGCAGGCGATCGAGCGGGACCAACATCAGGTCGTGCACCGTGAGGCCGGGCAGCGCTTCGAGTTGTTCGCGTGACCAGCTCACGCCGACGGGCATGAAACGCTTCGCGGGTGCGAGCACCGCGTCAGCATCGGCC
Source organism: Rhizobacter sp. (assembly GCA_031363645.1). GTDB lineage: Bacteria > Pseudomonadota > Gammaproteobacteria > Burkholderiales > Burkholderiaceae_C > LMDS01. The sequence goes on from JANLUW010000526.1 coordinate 2,038, forward strand.
TTCGTGCCGAGGCGCCACAGCAGCGATTCGGTCTTGAGCCGCGCACCGCCGCACACGCCGCACGGCGTGTAGGCGCGGTACTTCGACAAGAGCACGCGGATGTGCATCTTGTAGGCCTTCGACTCCAGGTATTCGAAGAAACGCTTGACGCCGTACCACTGCTTGTTCCACTTGCCGTTCCAGTTCGGCGAGCCGTCGATGACCCAATGCTTCTGCGCGTCGGTCAACTGCCCCCACGCGGTGTCGCGCGGGATACCGGCCTCGCCGGCGTACTGCATCAGGTCGTCCTGGTTTTCTTTCCAGGCGGGTGTCTGCAGTGTTTTGATCGCGCCGGAGCGCAAGGTCTTGCGGTGGTCGGGGATGACGAGCCCGTAGTCGACCCCGATCACGCGGCCGAAGCCGCGGCAGGTTTCGCATGCGCCGTAAGCGGAGTTGAAGCTGAACAGCGCGGGCTGCGGGTCGGCGTAGCGAATGTCGCTGTCGGGTGAATGCAGGCCGGTGGAGAAACGCCAAAGTGTCGGCGGCACTTCCGCTGGCGTTTCCCCCTCGTCCCTTTGGGGAGAGGGCTGGGGTGAGGGGAGAAAGGCGTACACGATCACCCTGCCCGCACCACGCTTCAACGCCGTCTCGATCGCCTCGATCGCGCGGATCTTCTCGGTGCCTTGAATGCGAAACCGATCGGCCACCACGTCGAGCAGCTTGCGTGGTCCGGTCGGTGATGCGACTTCACGCTCGGCCTGCACCCGCGTGAAGCCGCTCGCGGCCAGCCATTGCGCGACCTCGTCGGCGCTCGTGCCGCCCGGCAGTTCGACCGGGAAGGTGATGATCAGCCGCGGGTCGCTGTCGGCGGTGCGTTCCATCAGGTCGGCGTAGATCGTTTCGGGGGAATCGTGGCGCACTGCATGCGCGGTCTGCTTGTCGAACAACTGCGCCGCGCGCGCGAACAACAGCTTCAAGTGGTCGTTCAGCTCGGTCATCGTGCCGACCGTGCTGCGCGATGAACGCACCGGGTTGGTCTGGTCGATCGCGATCGCGGGCGGCACGCCGTCGACGCGGTCGACCGCGGGGCGGTCCATGCGGTCGAGGAACTGCCGCGCGTAAGCGCTGAAGGTCTCGACGTAGCGCCGCTGGCCTTCGGCATACAGCGTGTCGAACACCAGGCTCGACTTGCCCGAGCCGCTCGGCCCGGTGACCACTGTCATCTCGCCGGTGCGGATGTCGAGGTCGAGGTTCTTGAGGTTGTGCTGTCGCGCGCCGCGGATGCGGATCAGACCGGAGGCCATGGGGGAGCTACTTTCCTGAGCGAGCCCAAGATTTTAGAGAGCCAGCGACGTTCCGATTTTTTTGAACTGAAAGACCCCAACCCCCCGAGCGTTGCAGCGCAGTGTCATCAAACTGCGGCGAAAAAACGCTCGACCAAAGCCCACTGCCCCGGCGTGTTCAACGCCGGCGCATGCCCACAGCCTGCGATCTCGACCACGGCCGCACACGGCCCGCGCCGGCGCATCTGCTCGGCTGTTTCGGGCAGCAGCAAATCCGAGTGCTCGCCGCGCAGGCACAGCACGGGGAGGTCGAGCCGATCCCAGTCGGACCACTGCTGGTAGTCGTCGGCGTGGTGGGTGAATTGCATCACCATCGCCGGGTCGTAGTGCGGCGTCACACGGCCGTCGGGCAGGCGGCGGGTCGAGGTTTCGGTGAGGCGCCGCCACTGCGCTTCGGTCAACGCGCCGTAGGGCGCGTAGACGGTGCGGAAATAGCGCTCCAGCTCGCTCACCGTGGCGAACGCGGCGGGGTTGCCGGCGTAGCTGCGGATCCGCGTGATCGCGGCGGGCGCGAGCTCGGGGCCGTTGTCGTTCAGGATCAACCGGCGCACCCGGCCGCGCAGCGAGTTGGCTGCCGCGCGCGTGCCGATCGCGCCGCCCATCGAGGTGCCGATCCAGTGAAACCGGTCGAGGCCGAGACCATCGACCAGCGCGACCGCGAGCTTCTCGTAGAACGCCAGGCAGTATTCGCGTTCGGGCGCGGGGCTCCACTGGCTCAGGCCGCGGCCGATCGTGTCGGGGCAGATCACGCGGTAGCGGCTGGCGAGGTGCGCGGCGAGGTCGTCCATGTCGCGGCCGGTGCGTGCGAGGCCATGCCAGGCGATCACGGTCTCGGCGTGCTGCGCGCCCCACTCGGTGTAATGGAGTTCGCGGTCTTCGCACGTGATGTAGTTCGACGTGCAGCTGGACGTGACGCTCATGGCTTGCGCTCCGGCGCCCGCATCGCCCGCAAACGCCCGACCACACCGCTCGGAAAGTGGTAGACCGAGAGCACGAACAGAATGCCGAGCCAGAGCAACCAGCGGTCGGGCGAGACGAGCTGGGAGACGATCGGCACGCCAGCGACCGCCAACTCTATTTGCGAGGACGCCAGCTTCATCAAATCTTGCAAATAGTTCTGCGCCAACACCAGCAGCACGCTGCCGATCACCGCGCCGTAGACCGTGCCCATGCCACCGATCACGACGATCAACAACACGTCGAGCATGATCTCGAAAGACAGCGTGGTGTCGGGCCCGGTGTAGCGCAGCCAGAGCGCAAGCAGCACACCGGCAAGTGTGGCGAACAGGGCCGAAATCACGGAGGCGAGCGTGCGGTACACCACCGTGCGGTAGCCGATCGCCTCGGCCCGAAAGTCGTTCTCGCGGATCGCCTGCAGCACCCGGCCGAACGGCGAGTTGACGATGCGCAGCAACAGCGACACGAGCGCGAGCGCAACGAAGAACAGCCCGTAGTAGGTCGCGAAGCGGCCGTCGACCGAGGCGCCGAACAGCGGTTGCTCGAGGTACGCGGTGCCGGGCTGCAGCGCCTCGGGCACCTTGAACGTCAACCCGTCTTCACCGCCGGTGAAGTCCGAGAGCTGCGACGCGAGCGTGAGGAACGCGGAAGCCACCGCCAGCGTGATCATCGCGAAAAAGATCGCGCGCACCCGCAAGCTGAAGAGGCCGATCACGACCGAGAGCACGGTTGACAGCGCGAGCGCGCCTGCCACTCCGAGTGCCAGCGCGCCCCAGCCCGGCCCGAGCCGCGTGCTCGCGACCGCGATGCCGTACGCGCCGATGCCAAAGAACATCGTGTGCGCAAAGCTGACGATGCCGGTGTAACCGAGCAGCAGGTCGAAACTCGCGGCCAGCACGATGAAAACGATGATCTTGGCGCTGACGTTCAGCGCCTTGGTACCGGGGAAGATGAACGGCGTGAGCGCAAGCCCGAGCACGATGAGCACGAGCACGAGTGCGAGCCAGCGGTTGCGCGGCAGGTCGTGGGAGAGCAGACGATTCAACATGCGCGTGCTGCGTGTCAGCGGTTCGCGACCGGGTACAGCCCCTGCGGCCGCCACAACAGCACGGCCACCATCAAGCCGATGCTGGAGAACATCGTCAGCGTCGGCGCGACGAAGCCGATGTAGTTCGTCATCAACCCGATCAGCAGCGCGCCGACCAGGCAGCCGAGCGTCGAGCCCAGCCCGCCGATGATGATGACGATGAACAACAGCACGTTGACCTGCCCGCCGATTTGCGGGAAGACAATTTGCGCGTTCATGCCCCACAGGCAACCACCGAGCCCAGCCAATGCCGAACCCGCCGCGAACACGCCGACGAAGAGCCGCCGGATGCGGTAGCCAAGCGACTCGACCATCTCGCGGTCTTGCACGCCGGCGCGGATCAGCAGGCCGATCTTGGTGCGGTTCAAGGTGTAGAGCAGCGCGGCCAGCACGACCCCACCGACGACGACGGCGACGAGGCGAAAGCGGTCGATCGTCACGTCACCGAGCGAGATCGCGCCGCGCAGCACCTCGGGCAGCGGCAGCGGCGTTTGCGCCGGGCCCCAGACGACCTTGATCAGCTCCTCGCCGATGATCGCGCCGCCGATCGTCACGAGAATCTGCTTGAGGTGCTGGCCGTAGACCGGCCGCACGATCACGCGCTCGAAGCCGAGGCCGAGCACGCCGCCGAGCGCCATCGCCGCGAGCATCGCGACGAACACGGCGACGAGGTTGCTGGCGAGGCTCGCCGCTGCGGTCCAACCGCTCATCACGCCGAACACGCTAACCGCCACATACGCGCCGAGCGTGATGAAGACGCTGTGGCCGAAGTTGAGCACGTCCATCAGCCCGAACACCAGCGTCAGGCCCGAGGCGGTGATGAACACGATCATGCCCATCGCGAGGCCGGCGATCGTCAACGTGAGCCAGGTCGAGGTCGAGCCGACGAGCGGCCACGCGGCGAGCGCGAGCACGAGCACGATCGCGAGCGGCTTGGTGTCGAAGCGCGTCTTCGGGATGGCCTCCGCTGTGCTGGCGGAGGGAACGGTCGCGGTCGTCGTCATGGGTGCGTCGCCAGTGAAAGGCCGAGCAAACGGTGCTGCAGTGCTTCGTCATCGGCGAGTTCGACCATCGCGCCGCGGTGCACGATGCGGCCGTCGTCCATCACCGCGACGAAATCGCCGAGCGCCTTGGCCACCGCGAAATTCTGCTCGACCAGCAGCACGGTCGTGTCGGTGCGCTTGAGTTCGCGCAACGCGGCGATCAGGTTCTGCACGATGGCCGGCGCAAGGCCCTTGCTCGGCTCGTCGATCAGCAAGAGGCGCCGCGGCTCGACCATCGCGCGGGCGACGCTGAGCATCTGCTTCTGGCCGCCCGAGAGCTTGCCGGCCGGACGGAGCCAGAACTTTTTCAATGCCGGGAACAGGCCGAACAGCCATTCTAGGCGGACGGTGTCGAGTTGATCGAGCGTGCGCGCGCCGCGCGCCGCGAGCAGCATGTTTTCAGCCACGCTGAGGTCGGCGAAGATGCCCATGTTCTCGGACACGTAGGCGATGCCGCGCTGCACGATGTCGGGCGTGAGCGACTGGCCACCGGGCCCACCGATCGGCACGCCGTCGAACGTGATCGTGCCTTTGGAGGCGGCCCACAAACCCATGATGGTTCGCAGCGTGGTTGTCTTGCCGGCGCCGTTGCGACCGAGCAGCACCGTGACCTGGCCGGCGGGCACCTCGAAGTCGACGCCGTGGAGGATGTGGTACGCGCCGATGTGCGTTTGCACGCCCTGCAGCTTTAGCAATGAAGTCATGCGATGACCTCTTCCGGCACGATGCCCAGATACGCTTGCTGCACGATCGGCGAGGCGATCACCGCGGCCGGTTCGCCATCGGCGACGAGTTGCCCGTTGTGCAGCACGACGATGCGGTCGGCCAACTCGCGCACCACGT
>JANLUW010000645.1:0-14070 GCA_031363645.1 Rhizobacter sp.
GCGTGCGCGCGAAGTGGCTCACGCCGTCGGTGCTGGCGCTGGTCTCGCTGTCGATCGACGAAGCGGTGCGCCCGCCGCGCGATCTGCAGATCGGCCTGGCGGCGATCACGCTGCTCGGCTTCGTCGTGTTCGTGTTCGGCAGCCTCTTCACCGCGCAGCGCGTGACGGTGCCGCTGCGCGCGCTGTCGGCCGCGGCCGATCGGCTCGGCGCCGGCGACTACACCACCCCGATGCGCGGCGTGAAGCGCGTCGACGAGATCGGCCACCTCGCGCACGCGTTCGAGCAGATGCGCGTGAGCGTCGGCGAGAAGCAGGCGCAAATCCTCAAGCTCGCGTACTGGGACAGCCTGACCGGCCTGCCCAACCGCGTGCAGTTCCGCGACGCGGTGCGCGACGCCATTGCACAAGCGCAGGCACAAGCCCAGGCCGACGGCAGCGCCGACCCGACTGTGGCGGTCATCATGCTCGACCTCGACCGCTTCAAGCACGTCAACGATGTGCTCGGCTACCGCGTCGGTGATCTGCTGCTGGGCCGCGTCGGCGAGCGCCTGAGCCAGCAGATGGTGCGCGACGACGACCTGGTCGCGCGCCTCGGCGGCGACGAGTTCGCGGTGCTGCTGCGGCGCGGCGATGCGGCGCTCGCGCAATCCGTCGCCAAGCGCATCGGCAGCGCGTTCGACGAACCGCTGACGCTCGAAGATCACACGGTCGACATGGGCGCCGGCATCGGCATGGCCTGCTGGCCGCAACACGCCGCCGATGCCGACACGCTGCTGAGCCGCGCCGAGATCGCCATGTACGCCGCAAAGCGCCGCACACAAGGCCCGCTGATGTACGAGGCCGCGATCGACGCCGCGAGCGCGCAGACGCTGTCGCTGCTGACCGAGCTGCGCCGCGCGGTCGAGCACGGCGAGCTGCGCCTCTACCTGCAGCCCAAACTCGCGCTCGACACCGGCCGCATCAGCGGGGCCGAGGCGCTGGTGCGCTGGATGCACCCTTCGCGCGGCCTGGTGCCGCCGATGGAGTTCATCCCCTTCGCGGAGCAGACCGGCTTCGTCCGCACGCTGACGATGTGGGTCTTCGAAGAGGCGGCGCGGCACTGGCTCGCGCTGCAGGCCGAAGGGCTGCCGCTGGTGATCTCGGTCAACCTGTCGACGCGCGACCTGCTCGACCCCGAGCAGCGCATCGAATTTTTGCGGCAGCTCGGGGTCGAGCAGGTCGCGCGTCGAGAGGTTGACCGAAATCGTCAGCGTGAGCCCTTCGGCTTGCAGTGCGAGCCAGTGCCGCGCCGCTTCTTCGAAGACCCACATCGTCAGCGTGCGGACAAAACCAGTCTGCTCCGCGAACGGGATGAACTCCATCGGTGGCACCAGGCCGCGCGAGGGGTGCAGCCAGCGCACCAGCGCCTCGGCGCCGCTGATGCGGCCGGTGTCGAGCGCGAGTTTGGGCTGCAGGTAGAGGCGCAGCTCGCCGTGCTCGACGGCACGGCGCAACTCGGTGAGAAGCGACAGTGTTTGCGCACTCGCGGCGTCGATCGCAGGCTCGTACATCAGCGGGCCCTGCGTGCGGCGCTTCGCGGCGTACATGGCGATCTCGGCGCGGCTCAACAGCGTGTCGGCATCGGCCGCGTGCTGCGGCCAGCACGCCATGCCGATGCCGGCGCCCATGTCGACGGTGTGATCTTCGAGCGTCAGCGGTTCGTCGAACGCGCCGCCGATGCGCTTGGCGACCGATTGCGCGAGCGCCGCATCGCCGCGCCGCAACAGCACCGCGAACTCGTCGCCGCCGAGGCGCGCGACCAAGTCGTCGCCGCGCACCATTTGCTGGCTGAGGCGCTCACCGACGCGGCCCAGCAGCAGGTCGCCGACGCGGTAGCCGAGCACGTCGTTGACGTGCTTGAAGCGGTCGAGGTCGAGCATGATGACCGCAACGGTCGCGTCGGTCCGGCCGTCGGCAAGCGCTTGGGCCTGCGCTTGTGCAATGGAGTCGCGCACCGCGTCGCGGAACTGCACGCGGTTGGGCAGGCCGGTCAGGCCGTCCCAGTACGCAAGCTGGAGGATCTGTGCCTGCTTCTCGCCGACGCTCACGCGCATCTGCTCGAAGGCGTGCGCGAGGTGGCCGATCTCGTCGATGCGCTTCACGCCGTGCATCGGTGTGGTGTAGTCGCCAGCGCCGAGCCGGTCGGCCGCGGCCGAAAGTACACGCAGCGGCACGGTCACGCGCTGCGCGGTCAAGAGGCTGCCGACCCCAAACACGACGAAGCCGAGCAGCGTGATCGCTGCCAAAGCGATCTGCAGATCGCGCGGCGGGCGCACCGCTTCGTCGATCGAGAGCGAGACCAGCGCCAGCACCGACGGCGTGAGCCACTTCGCGCGCACGCCGAATTCTTCGTTCGCAAAGTTGACCGAGCGCATGCCGGGCGCGGTGCTCGACCCGGCGCTGGAAAACTCGGCCCGCGACCACGCTTGGCGCCCGAAGCCGGCGGCGCGATCGGCCGGCACGCTGGTCAGCGCAACGCGCCACGGCGCAGCATCGCCAACGCGCGTGAGCAAGGTCATGTTGAGCGCCGAGAGCGATTTCATGTCGGCCGCGAGCGTGTCGCCGAGCGGGATCCCCATCAGCACCCAGCCGACCGTGACCGGTGCTTTGAGCGGCACGAGCACGATCTGGTGCGGCTTGCCGCCGATCAACGCAATCTCGCTCGCGGTGCCGCTGCTCGCCGCGGTGATCGCCAGGTGCGCGATGAACGAGGCGAACTCGCTCATGTCACGCCCGCTCGCGGCGCGCCTGGTGAAGTCGGTGCCGAGCAGGGCGGTTTCGGTCGCGCCGATGCGCGCCCCATGGTTCGCGAGCGCCGAGCCGATGGTCTCGGCGTCGTTCGACAACACCGCTTGCTTGAAGCCGTAGTCGGCCGCGAGCACGGTCGCACCTTGCGTGAGCGTCTGCGCGTTTTGCGCCAGCAGGCTCAGCAGCACACGCTCGCCGACCTGCAACTGTTCGGGCAACGCGCTGCGCGCATGCTGACCGAGGCTGGCGCTGATCGCGCCGAAGCTGGCGATCTGGATCGCCAGCAACATCGCCAGGCTGAGCGTGACGATGCGCGCGCCGATCGAGCGGCCGAACCATGCAGCGGGTGTCGAGCTCAGCTTCATGGCATGTTGCTCACCGACAGGCGCGCCGCGTAGTCGATGTCGATCGCGTTGATCGTCAGCGCCACGGGTGGCGGCTCGGCGCCGGCCGGCAAGCCCGGGTGCCAGGTTCGCAGCTTGTAGTTGCCGGGTGGCACGGCCTCGATGCGCGCCCGGCCACCGACCGCGCTGCGCGCCGACCACGGCGTGTCGGCGACGACGACCCAGGCCGCCATCGAATCGTGGATGTTGCAGCCGAGCACCGCGACGCCCGGCTTGTCGAACAGCACGGGCACACCGGGTACGCCGGTGTAGAGCTTGAGCTCGAAGGTCTTGATCGGCGAGAACGAGTACACGTGGTGGCGCACCGTGTCGAAGTTCGGAAACGACACGCGCGTGCCGGTGGTGATGAGGGTCACGCGGGGCGCAAACTGGCGCTTGGCCTGCGGAATCTCGGCGTCGGCCATCGGCTTGACGGCGACCTTGCCGCTCGCCGGTTCGAGCAGTGCGACCGCGTCGACCAGCGGCGCGCCGGTGGCGTCGGTGAAGACGATGTTCAGCGCGCCGGCCTGGACCGCCGGGGGCGCGACGCAACCGAGGCACAGCGCGAGCCAGGCGGCGCGCGCGGGTGCGGGGTCGATGCGAATGCGTGAAGTCATGGGGGCCTGCGAAAGTCAGCGGTGCCGCAGCGGTGAGCTGGGCGTCAGGGTTGTATCGGCCCGCGGTGCGCGAACTGAAGCATCGACGCGGCGGCGCGGCGCGTGGCGCTGTTCACGCAAAACGCAGAGGCGTGCCGGCGCTTACCACCCCGCTTACCACTCATTACCCCTGCCACGCCGCACCGCCGATAGCCTGCGCCTCCATGAAGAAACCAATTTCGACCGCACCGATCGCATCGACCACGCCCAACGCGCTAGGCCGCTTCGCTGCGCCGCTGGCGTTGCTGGTGATGGCCGCGTGCGGGGGCGGCGGCAGCAGCAGCGATGCACCCGCGGCGGCGCCGGCCGGGGTAGCAGGCTCGGCGTCGGGCGCGTCGGCCGAGGCCTCATCGCCGGGCGTGAGTTTGCCGGTCGCCGGGTCGAGCAGCACCACGTCGACCTGCGGCATCCCCGATTTTGCGGCGGTCGCGTTGGCGCGCATCAACCAGGCGCGTGCAGCCGGCGCCAACTGCGGCAGCGGCAACTTGGCGCCTGCCGCGGCGCTCACGTGGAGCCCGCTGCTGGGCCAGGCCGCCGAGGCCCACACGCAAGACATGGTCGCGAAAAACTTCTTCTCGCACACCGGCTCGTCCGGCAGTTCGATGTCGAGCCGCGTCACTGCAACCGGGTACGCGTGGAGCAACCTCGGCGAAAACATCGCCGCTGGTTATGCCGGCATCGACAAAGTGATGGATGGCTGGCTCGCCAGCCCTGGCCATTGCGCGAACCTGCTGAACCCGGCGTTCACCCAAGTCGCGCTCGTCTGCGTGCCCGGCAATTCGACCACCAACTACAACAACTACTGGACGATGGACCTCGCGCGCTCGCGCTGAGCCAATCCCCCGATCCGGCGTAACCCCCAAGGTTGAGGGGTGGCAGGCACCATGGCCGCGGGCTACCGTCGTTTTTTCTCGCCATTACCGGCTTCACCGCGCTGTGCGGGTGGCTTGCGTGATTCAGCCTGACCGGGCGTTGCTGTTCCGCCCCTTCAAACCGCGAGCCAGAGCGATTCGGAGAGACCATGGAAGAACGGCGGCTGCTGTGCGTCAGGATGAAATACTCAGATTGCGCCTGGGTCGAACGGCTGAGTGCCGAGGGCTGGAATGTGCAGACCGTCGGCGATCTGACAGCAGCGCACCGGCAGCTTCAAGAGCATCCGTACCTCGTGGGTGTTTTGATGCCCGGCAAGATCGATCACGCGGGCTGCATCGAACTCGATGTTTTTTTGCGCTCGCATGGCGACCTCGAATGGGTCGGCGCTTTCGAACCCGAGGTGGTGGCGATGCCCGCGTGTCGCGATCTGATCGTCGATCACCTTTTCGATCACCACACCACGCCGATCAATGCGGGCAAGCTCGCTTCGACGCTCGGCCACGCACACGGCCATGCAGCATTGCGGCGTGCGTCGCGCGAGTCGCAGGCGCCGTCGCGCGACGCGTCGATCGTCGGCAACAGCCCCGCCGCACAAGAGCTGCTGCGGCAGATCCTGCGCATCGCCAAGGTCGATGCGCCGGTACTCGTCTGCGGTGAGAGCGGCAGCGGCAAGGAGCTGACGGCGCAGGCGATCCACCGCCATTCGAGCCGCGCCAACGGGCCGTTCGTGCCGGTCAATTGCGGCGCGATCCAAGCCACGCTGATTCAGTCGGAGTTGTTCGGGCACGAAAAAGGCGCGTTCACCGGCGCTTCGAAAGAAGGCCGTGGCTTGATCGAGGCGGCAAACGGCGGCACGATTTTTCTCGACGAGATCGGCGACCTCTCGCTCGAACTGCAGATCAACCTGCTGCGCTTTTTGCAAGAGAAAACCATCAACCGCGTTGGCTCGACGCGCAGCATCCGGGTCGATGCGCGGGTGATTGCCGCCACCCACGTCGACTTGGAAAAAGCAGTCGCCAAAGGCAGCTTTCGAGAAGACCTGTTCTATCGCTTGAACGTGGTGCCGCTGCGTGTGCCGTCACTGCGCGAACGCTTGGCCGATGTCGGCATGTTGGCCGAGCATTTCTTTGGGCAGTTCGCCGCAGAGAAGGGGCCGCAGCTCAAAGGATTCAGCCGCCGCGCGATCGTCGCGCTCTGCGAACACGAATGGCCGGGCAATGTGCGCGAGCTGATCAATCGGGTGCGCCGCGCGATGGTCATGGCCGAAGGCCGGCTCGTGACACCGACCGATCTAGGCCTCGTCGAACGCGAGGACGATCGCGCCTGGGACGCCCTCGAAGAAGCCCGCACGCGCGCCGAGCGCGGCGCCATCTCGGTCAGCCTGCAGCAGGCAGGCCGCAATGTGACGGAGGCCGCCAAGCAGCTTGGCGTCTCGCGCATGACGCTTTACCGCCTGATGGCCAAGCACGGCATCGGACCCGATCTGCGCAGTTGACGCGCATCGCCTTCGCCTGCTGCGGGCAAACCCCCGTAACAAAAACGAACAGCCCCCAAGGATGCGGGGGAGCGCTCGCAAGTCATTGATCTAACTCGAGAAATCAGCTTCAACTCCGGAGTATGAAGACTTGTTTCTGTGATTCAACTCGCGCAGTCACATGAATGTGACAGTCGGCACTCACAAATCGGCGGCGCCGCACAAGTCGAAACAAAAGCAAATCTGCTTTTGGTTTTCAAATCAAGCACTTACCGACCATTTGGATGAACAGGTCCCGAACGTGCAACTTCCTGTGTGAATTGGCATGACGCCAGTTCCCACTACTTGCACAGACCAACCTCTCAGGAGTCTCCAAATGAAGAAAACCCTCGTGGCATCTGCCATCGCACTTGCATTCGGTACGGCCATGGCCAACCCGACGACCAACGCTGGCAGTCCCAACGGCAGCAACACGCAAAACGCGACTGCCAACTCCACTCAGACGGGTGCCGGCCCGAACGCCAACGAATACGGAACGGCCACGCAAAACAACAATTCGGACAACCGCAACCAGGCCGACGGCCGCAATCAATCCGACAACAAGAACCAATCGGACCAGAACAACAACAAGAGCAACGGTGACAACCGCAACAACAGCGGCAAAGCCAAGGCCGAGGGATACGGCACCGCAGCCGCCAACAACGGCAGCACCTCGACCGCGAGCTTCAGCAATGCGTTCAACAGCAGCAAGGCCGTCGCGAGCACCAAGCTCGACGGCTCCGTGAGCAACATCAGCGTCTACGGCCTCGGCAACACTGCCACGAACAACGGCAACGCAAATGGCGCCAAGGGCGGCACCGGCGGCGATGGTTACGGAGGCAAGGGCCAGACCGGCAACACGACCGGCGGCAACGGCACCGGCGGCAACGGCGGCAATTCGTCGGGTGGCAGCGGCGGCAGTGCCGGCAGCGGCTCGGGCGGCTCGGGCGGCTCGGGCTTCGGCGGCTCGGGTGGCTCGGCCTCGAACGGCAGCGCGACAGCCGGTGCGGCGAGCAACGGCAGCGCGACCAACGGCAGCGCGACCGGTGCCAACGCCGGTGACGGCGGCGACGCGCGGGACGCACGTGGCGGCAGCGGTGGCGACGCCACTTCCACCGGCGGCAACGCCCGGGGCTCGGGTGGCAGCGCCGATTCCGCCAACGACCAGCGCACCGGCGGCGTCAGGTCGGGGACCGATGCGACCGGTGGCAACGGCAGGTCGGCTAACACCTCGAAGGGCGGATCGGCTTCCGGCTCGAACGGCTCTGAAGGTGGGTTGGCCGCGTCGAGCCAGAAGTCGGGCACGAGCGCCGACAACAGCGGCTCGGCCAAAGGTGGCGGTGCCATGGCAGGCAGCGGTGCGAACGGCGGCAGCAGCGGCAACTCCACCGGCAGCAACGGCAGCAACGGCGGCAGCGGCGGCAACGGCGGCGGCGGCTTCGGCCTCGGCGTAGGCGGTGGTGGCGGCGCGGGCGGCAACGGCGCTGCTGGCGGCGCGGGTGGCGCTGCGGCGAGCAACGGTGGCATGGGCACGGCGGGCGCATCGACCGGCACCGGCGGCGCGGGCACCGGCAGCGGCACGGCCACTGCAGGCGCGTCGGCCAACACCGCGACCAACTCCGGCGGCGCAGCCACCGGTACGGCGAGCGGCACCAGCGGCCCGGCCACCGGCACCTCGACCGCCTCGGGCGGCGCGGCGACGAGTGGCGCTTCGACCGGCACCAGCGGCGCCAACACCGGCACGGCCACGGCCACCGGCGGCGCGTCGAGCAACACCGGCGGCGCGGCCACGGCAACCGCAGCAGCGGGCGGCACGGCCAGCAACAGCGGCGGCGGCGGCGGTGCAGGCGGCTCGGCCACCAACGGCAGCGCGACCAACGGCGGCGCGTCGACGACGGCGTCGAACGGCAGCGCGACCGGTGGCGCAGGCGCGACCGGCAGCGGTGCAGTCGGTGCAGTCGGTACGGGCGGCGCGGGCGGTGCAGGCGCAGCAGCGGCTGGCGGCGCTGGCAGCGGCGGCACGGGCGGCGCGGGCAACGGCGGTGTGGCGAGCGGTGGCGTCGGCAACGGCGCGACCGGTGGCGCAGGCGGTGCTGGCGGCACCAACAGCGTCAATGCGGGCACGTTCAACATGTCCAACACGATGTCGGGCACAGCGCAATCGGCCGCTGGCATCCTGGTCATCAGCCAGAACACCGGCATCGCTGCGCTGACCCAGCAAAGCGTGAACGTCCAGGCCAACCTCAACGTCGGCCGCTGATCGAAAAGATGCGCCGGCGATCACCTGACCGCCGGCGCACTTTTCGGGAAGTCGTCAGAGGAGATCTCATGTCAAGCGCCAAGCGCATCACCCTCACCAGCATCACCATGCTGGCGGCTTTGTCATGGACACAACCGGTATTCGCAGACGAGCCATCCAGCGCATTGCCGGCGCCCGTCGGCGCCGCAACGCCTGTCAACGCGTCTCCGTCCTCCGCAGTGTCGCCAGTGGCATCGGAGTCCGAAACCACGCGGCGCAATCCGTTCGGCAGCAAGCCGATGGCTGCCGCGGCACTCGCCGCAAAGCGCGGCGGCGATCGCGTCTTCAATGACGCGCAGTTGAAGGGCGTCGTCGCCGACAACCAGGCCAGCAACCTGACGACCGGCATGAACGTCATCAGCGAAGGCGCGTTTTCGGGATCGGCCGGGTTGTCGACGGTGATCCAGAACTCGGGCAACAACGTGCTGATTCAAAACTCCACGATCGTTAATGTGCAGTTGAAGTAGTTATCGATCGGGATGCCATGAACCGGTTCGTCGCGTTTGTTTTTGCAGCATTGACCTGCCTCGCAGCCCCGGCTGTCGAGGCAGGCTCTCTCGAACTGCCGTTTCAGATCGGCGGGGCGTACAACGTGCCCGTCAGGAGCCTCAAGGAAGCGCGCTTCTCGGCAACCATTCGCCAGCAATACGACTTCAGTTGCGGCTCGGCCGCACTCTCCACGCTGCTGACCCACCACTACAAATACCCCGTCACCGAAGACAAGATCTTCGAAGAGATGTTCGTGCGCGGCGACCAGGCCAAGATTCGCGTCGAGGGCTTCTCGCTGCTCGACATGAAGCGCTACCTCGAAGCCCACGGATTCGAGGCCGATGGTTACCAGGAGCCACTCGACAAGCTCGTCTCCGCCAATATCCCGGCGATCGTGCTGGTCAACGAGAACGGCTACAACCATTTCGTCGTTGTCAAAGGCATTCGCAGCGGCCGCGTGTTGCTCGGCGACCCGGCCGGCGGCACCCGCGCCGTCACGGTCGCGGCGTTTCAGGCGGCGTGGTCGAACCAAGTGCTGTTCGTCATCAGCAACCGGCAAGAAAACGCCGGCTTTAACGTGGCCGCCGATTGGCAAACCGTGCCGTCGTCGCCGCTCGCCGGCGCGGTGGGTCGCGAGGGCTTGGCCGGCATCGTGATCCCCAAGCTCGGCCCGGCCGACTTCTGAACGAGCCCACCGTGAACCACCAACCCACCCAACTCGCTCTGCTGATCTCGCTGATCGGCGTCGGCGTGTCGCCGCTCGCGCACGCCAGCGCCCACCTCGCAGATCCAACGGCTGGCGGCGCAGTGCAGTCGTTGCCAGGCGTCACTTGCGACGAGTTCGACGCGGCTGCCGTGCAAACGTGCGGCGGCCTGTCAGAACTCGTCTGGCAACCGGCGCGCAGCCCGATCGGCTTGCCAGCCACTGCTGGCGTGCGCCTGTTCTACACCGCATCGCACGACGATTGGGCGCCCGGCGAAACGCTCGCGCTCGATCAACCCGGCGCGGCCGACGAATCGCCGGGCCGTTGGGTGCCTCGCCAGAAGGCGGCGATCTCGCGGCCGACGGGTGCTCAAGCAACGTCGAAAATGGCCGAAGCCCGCGACGCACCACGCCCCACCAGCCGCAAGCAGGCAGCGGCCAAAGCCCGCAAGGTGCGCGTGATCGCCGAGGCGCCGAGCGCAGCCCGCGTGACGGCGCAACCGCTCGCTCGCGCTGACCTGTCGATCGAGCGACTCCAACGGATCGAGCGGATCGAACGCCAGCCGGCCGTGTTCGTTGGCGCGGTGCCGACCGCGGTCGAGAGCCCCGCCGTCGCGTCCGGCGAGGCGAGTCGCCCGCCGGTGGAAGCTCGCATTTCGGAAGTCGACTCGGTGCAGACCGAGCGCCCCGCGATCGCAGTCGACACGCAAACCAACGTGGTGCTGCGTAACCTCGGCGCGATTCTTTCGGAAGAACGCGACGAGGTCGGCGCGATCCGGCCCGATGCACCGGCTCCGACAGGCGCCTCGCAGACAAGCAAGGTGATGGAAATGCTCGGCGAGATCACGAGCGCGCAACCGGTGGTCGAGGACGGCCCCGCGCGGCGCCTGCGCAAGCTCGCCGCGCGTGCCGCGAAGGCCGAACCCCCGGCGAACGTCGACACCCACGTTGGCGTCGACATCGACATCGACCTCAACGCCATTGCCGCCGCCAGCCTCGCTACCGAGGTGGCGCAAAACGGCGTCGACCTGATGTTGCCGCTCGAAGCGCCGACGTTGGCTGCGCCGCTGCCGACGGCCGCCGTCGCGCTGGCTCCGTCGATCGAACAACTGCCGGTCGCAGCCGAATCAGAACGCGTCGAGCCCCTCACCGTGCGCCAACCCCGCGCCAACCCGTTCGGCGATCGGCAGGTGGCCGTGGCCGTCAGCGAGCACGCGCTCGACCGGGTGCGCGGCGGGTTCTCGGGTGACGGCCTGAACATCTCGTTCGGCATCGAGCGCGCGGTCTACGTCAACGGTGCGCTGGTCACGACGACGAGCCTGAATGTCTCCGACCTCGGGCGCGTCAGCGCGGGCCGCGGCACCGCGTCTCACGACATCGGCTCGATGGGCCTGATTCAAAGCGGCGCGGGCAACCTCGTCTCGCCGAACACCAGCGTGACGGCGGGTGCGATCAGCACCGTGGTGCAGAACACGCTCGACGGCCAGAAGATTCAGAACATCACGGTCATCAACGCCACGGTCAACAGCCTGGGCGTGTTGAGGGGCCTGAACCTGCAGTCGTCGTTGCGCGGCGCGGTGATCGACTCGCTCAGGCGCTGAGGCGCAGCGCACAGCGCGCGGCAGCGCAGCGCACCCAACGCATGCAGCGCGCACCGCCCAGCGGCGCGCCGCTGGGCGGTCAGAACGTAACGGGCACGCGCACCGTCAGCGACACATCGGGCGTGTCTCGGGTGACGCCTGCGCCGAGCGACACATTGAGCGTTCGCTGCGCGCTGAGCCGATACGAATAGCCGAGCAGCAGCGTGCCGAGTTGCACCCGTACGGAGGTCGCGACGTTCTCACCGTTTTGCTTCGACCGGCCCACCGAGGCATGGTCGTAGCCGATGCTGAACGACGATTTTTCGTTGAGGCCCAAGCCCATGCCAAAGTTGAAGCCGATGACATCGCCGGCTGCGATCTTGCCGATGTTCTTGCGGCCGTTTTCGGTCTCCTGCATGACGTTCGATCGGGCGAAGTTGTGCAGGTAGCTGATCGTGCCGAAGAACACGGCCGGATCGGACGGGAACAGCACGGTCAACGCAGGTTGCAGGCCGTAGAAGCCCGAGCCGGTCGGCAACGAAGTTTGCACGCCGTCACGCAGGCCCTGGATGGTGGTGTCGGTCCGAACGTCGAACGGGTCCTTGCCAGTGCGCGATTTGAACCGCAAGCTGCCTACGTAGAACGGGTTGTCGACACTGCCCTCGTTGAACTGGTACCTGCCGGTCACCTCGACATCGCCGATGCCGTGGCCGGTGGTGCTGAAGACTGTGCTGGAGGCGCAACCTTGGCCCAATTCGCAGCCGATGTTGGAGTCGGACCGGTACGAGTACGGCAAGCGCGCTTCCATTTCGAACCGGTTCGTGATGCCGTAGCGGCCCGTGAGCGTGGCGTTGAACGTGTTGCGCTTGACCTCGCGCACATCGATGAGCCCGATCGTGATCGCCGGAATGATCGTGTAGCCGACCAGCGCGACCCGGTTGCTCGACGAGTACGAATACTGCAGCGACGGTTCGAGCACGGCCTTGCCCTTGGGCGTGAGGACGCCCGGCTGCTCGAAGATCGGCGCGACGGCCAGCGCGCGGCCTTCCGATTCGGGCGCTTGGCCCACGGGCTTGGGTGCGCTCGCGTCGGGCGAGGCCTGCGCCACCGTGTTGTCGGGCGCCACGCCGCGCGCACGCTGCGAGGCCAGCACTTCGATGCCGAGCGTGCGCCGCACTTCGTTCAGGCTGGCCTCTTCCTGAGCCATCGAGCGGCGCAGCGATTCGAGGCGAGCGCTCTGCGCGTTGACTTGGCGCTGCAACGCTTCGAGGCGCGAATCGGGGGATGTGTCGGGCGGGTCGGCCGCGTAGGCCGAGCCGGTGGCGGCCAGCGCGGCACAGGCCACGGCGCGCAAATGCATGAACTGAGTCGACGGCCTTGTCATCATCGTGCCTCCCAAGTGGCGCGCAACAAGTCGGCAGCGATGCCAATGCGCTGCAGCGATTGTTGCCAACCTGCTCCGCAAAGCACACCCCACGATCGTGGTGGGGTTGTCGCTAGTGCGCGGCCGAGGCGCTCGCGATCACGCCGCCACCGAGACAAACCTCGCCGTCGTAGAGCACGGCCGACTGGCCCGGCGTGACGGCCCACTGGGCCTGGTCGAAGCGCAGGTCGAACGTGCCCGCGGTGCCCTCATCGAACGCGCAAGCGGCGTCTTGCTGGCGGTAGCGCGTTTTGGCCGCGAGCTTGGCCGTGGCCGGCGCGTGGCCGGCGACCCAGCGCGTGTCGTCGGCGCTCAGGCAATGCGACAGCAGCCAAGGATGATCGTGGCCCTGCACGACGTACAGCGTGTTGCCGGCCATGTCTTTGCGCGCGGCGAACCACGGCTCGTGCGCGCCTGTGCCGCGCGGCGCACCGCGCTCCTTGAGCCCGCCGATGCCGATGCCCTTGCGCTGGCCGAGCGTGTAAAAACTCAGGCCCACGTGTTCGCCGATCGTGCGACCGCGGTTGTCCTTGATCGGGCCCGGCGTGTTGGCGAGGTAGCGATTCAGGAACTCACGAAACGGCCGCTCGCCGATGAAGCAGATGCCGGTCGAGTCCTTTTTCGTCGCATTCGGCAGACCGATCTCGGCGGCGATGCGGCGCACCTCGGTCTTCTGCATATCGCCGATCGGAAACAGCGTTTTCGTGAGCTGCGCTTGCGTCAGGCGGTGCAGAAAATAGCTCTGGTCTTTCAGCGGGTCGAGGCCTTTCAGCAATTGAAACTCGCCGTTGCGTTCACGCACGCGAGCGTAATGACCCGTCGCGATCTTCTCCGCGCCCAGCCGCATCGCGTGATCGAGGAACGCCTTGAACTTGATCTCGGCATTGCACAGCACATCGGGGTTCGGCGTGCGACCGGCTTCGTACTCACGCAGGAATTCGGCGAACACGCGATCTTTGTAGTCGACCGCGAAGTTGACATGCTCGATCTCGATGCCGAGCACGTCGGCAACCGCAGCGGCGTCGATGAAGTCGATGTTCGACGTGCAATAACCGTCGTCTTCACGCGGCCTGCCGGCGGGTCGGTCGTCATCCTCCCAGTTCTTCATGAAGATGCCGATGACTTCGTGCCCCTGCTGCTTGAGCAGGTAGGCAGTGACGGCCGAATCAACGCCGCCCGACAGGCCGACGACGACACGCTGGGGTTTCATTAGCTCGATTTTAGGTGTCGCCCCGGCGACCCGTCCGGGCAATGCCTCCGCCGTAAGATCGAGGCGCCGGCCGCAGCGTCGGCACACGTCTTCAGGGCGGGGCGAAATTCCCCACCGGCGGTATGCGGCGCAAGCCGTGAGCCCGCGAGCGCTC
>JANLUW010000004.1:0-2423 GCA_031363645.1 Rhizobacter sp.
GTCGTCGTGGAACACCGGAATTTTCATGCGCGCGCGCAACTGCCGCTCGACGTAGAAGCAATCGGGCGCCTTGATGTCTTCCAGGTTGATGCCGCCGAAGGTCGGCTCCAGCGCAGCGATGTGATCGACCAGCTTGTCGAGATCGTTCTCGGCGATCTCGATGTCGAACACGTCGATGCCGGCGAACTTCTTGAACAGCACGGCCTTGCCTTCCATCACCGGCTTGCTGGCAAGCGGGCCGATGTTGCCCAGGCCGAGCACCGCCGTGCCGTTGGTGATCACCGCGACCAGGTTGCCGCGCGAGGTGTACCTGAACGCAGCGGCCGGGTCGGCGACGATTTCTTCACACGCGAACGCGACGCCGGGCGAATACGCCAATGCCAGATCGCGCTGGTTCACCATCTGCTTGGTCGCGTGGATCGCCACCTTGCCGGGCGTCGGGAACTCGTGGTAATCGAGCGCATCACGGCGGAGTTCGGCGGCCTTTTGTTCGGCGGGGGTCGGCATGGTTGCGGGGGCGGGGGTGGACATGGGCAGGCTTGTCTCGGGATGGTTGTCGGGCGGCCCGGTGCTCGCACGCCGCAGGGGCACGATTGTAGAAGTCGGGCGCCGCATGCGAGTTCACTGTGCGGGCCGCCGATAATGGTGGCACTAACCGCGGCACGTGCGCACCGCTCCCGCACAGCGCCCCGCGCACCCGCCCGCACCCGCGCGGCCCCACACCTCGGCGCCCCTCCATGTCCCTCGGCGAATTCGACCTGATCTCAAAGTACTTTACCCGCACCGTCAAGCGCGCTGCACTCGGCGTCGGCGACGATTGCGCGTTGTTCGCCACTTCGCCGGGGATGCAGCTCGCCGTGTCGAGCGACATGCTGGTCGAAGGCCGCCACTTCTTGCCCACCGTCGCACCCGACCGGCTCGGTCACAAAGCAATCGCGGTCAACCTCTCCGATCTCGCAGCCTGCGGCGCCAAGCCACTCGCGTTCACGCTTGCGCTCGCGATGCCGCGCGTCGACGAGCGTTTTCTCGAAGGCTTCGCGCGTGGCTTGCTTGCGCTCGCCGACGAACACGAGTGCGAGCTGATCGGCGGCGACACCACGCAAGGCCCGCTCAACCTGTGCATCACGGTCTTCGGCGAGGTGCCGCAGGGCGCGGCGCTGCTGCGCTCGGGCGCGCAGGCCGGTGATGACCTGTACGTCAGCGGCACGCTCGGCGATGCGCGGCTCGCACTCGAAGCGTTTCGCGGCACCGTCGCGCTCGCGGGCGACGCGTTCGAGCGCGTGCGCATCGCGATGGAACAACCGCAGCCGCGCGTCGCGCTCGGCCTCGCGCTGCGCGGTGTGGCAACGAGCGCGATCGATGTGTCCGATGGCCTGCTCGGCGACCTTGCGCACGTGCTGCGGCGTTCGCAGGTGGGTGCTGAAGTGGAGGTTGACGCGTTGCCGCGCAGCGCGGTGCTGCGCGCGTTACCCGAGCCGCTGCAGCACACCTGCACGCTGGCCGGTGGCGATGACTACGAGCTCGTGTTCACCGCGCCGCCGCAACGCGCTCCGGAGGTGGCCGCGGCAGCGCAGGCGGCCGGCGTGCCCGTCACCCGCATCGGCCGCATCAGGGAGGGCGCGGGCTTGCGCCTGATCGATTGCGACGGCAGGCCGGTCGCCGACACCTTCAGCGCCTTCGACCATTTCAAGACATGAACTCGCAACCGATACCGAACCCGCCGATCGCCACGGCGCCGCGCAAGCCGACCTGGCGCTTTTTGGTCTCGCACCCGGCGCACTTGATTGCGCTCGGTTTCGGCAGCGGGCTCTCGCCGGTCGCGCCCGGCACCATCGGCACGCTCTGGGCCTGGGTCGCTTTCACCGTGCTCCAGCCGCACATGACTGACCTGCGCTGGGCGCTGCTGATCGGCCTCGGCACGCTCGTCGGCTGGTGGGCTTGCACGGTCACCGCGCGGCACCTGTCGGTCGCCGACCCGGGCGCGATCGTTTGGGACGAAGTGCTCGCGTTCTGGGCGATGCTGTGGCTGGTCACGCCCGCAGGTTTTTGGGCGCAGCTTTGGGCCTTTGCGCTGTTCCGCTACTTCGATGCGGCCAAGCCCGGGCCGGTCGCGTGGGCCGACGAATTGTTCAAGGTGCGGCGCGGCATGCCGATCGGTTGGGCGCAGGGCTTCGGCATCCTCTTCGACGATTTCGTGGCCGCGCTGTGCGCGCTGCTCCTGATCGCTCTGTGGCGGTTCATATGACACAGCAGTTTGAGCCGCTGGTGCTGGCGCTCGCGGAAGCGATGCGCCAGCGCAGGCTGATGCTCGCGACCGCCGAGTCGTGCACCGGCGGGCTGATCGCGGCGGCGTGCACCGCGGTGGCCGGTTCGAGCGACTGGTTCGAGCGTGGCTTCGTGACCTACTCGAACGAGGCGAAAAA